>NZ_JACEFB010000008.1 GCF_013694095.1 Thermogemmata fonticola
CACCACCCCCGCCAGCATCAGCCACAAATACCACCGCACCGGACGCTCCCACTCCACACCCACCGGCTCCGGCAATCCAAACGCCGACAACGTAAACTCCCTCTCCAACGGCTCCACCCCTTCATCACGCAAATCATACTCGCTCGTAATTACTCCCCCATCGTTCTGCAGCGTCCGACGTACCGGAATCGGATACCCAGACTTCCCCACTCGCGTCTCCACTACCACCACCTCCGATACATCCTTCGGACCCTTATCCCCCAAATACTGACTCCGAATCTCCGCCCGACACAAACACCACTTCCGCGACGGGTCCAACACCAACACACCTCCCTGCTCCGGCACAAACGGCTGACGACTCATCGGATGCGGATTCTCAAACCGCACCGCCACGCACTCCCGACCCTCATACTCCACACCCTTCACCTCCACCACCCGAAACGTCGATTGACCCACCAAATCCACCAACCGCGTCCGAACCGCCCGCACTGGAGCAGATGAAGTGCTATCAATACCTTCGCGTGTCTCCTGACGTAATGCTATCTGATCGGCCTCGACACCATAACGCACCACCAGCCACTCCCCATCTAATGTCCGCCGACCCAACATAAAACTGTACTTTGAATTGTACGCCTTCAATTCCACAGCCAACCTCACTACATCTCCCTCCACCACCTCATATGTATACATCCCACATTCATTATTCTGTTTGATCTCAGTACGATGCAGCATCTTCTTCCCCGTTGAATGTATCAAGTATCGTGTTGTACAGCTTCCCTGCAAACAACGGGCAAACTCTGCGTATTCCTTCCAGGCGGCGGGGGCTTCCCGCAGAAAGCGTTCCCGCCAACTTCCGTCCGCTTGGGCAACAGCCTGGCTCATCCCCTGTTGGCACAACACTGCCCACCACACCCCACCCACCACCACACCACCTAGCCACAAACTCAGCACCATAGACCGGAATGCCGCCATGACTGTCGCCTCCAACAATATAGACAAAATCGGGAATATTTGCTCCAAGTAACATTTATTTACAAATGCAAGATTCATCAACATTGGTACAGACACAGAATAAACAATCATCGTTAGTACCCTGACTGCAATCTAATTTACTGGTTGTACAGTTGGGGGGATTTTGATTCCCACACCCACTGTTGCAAACCTTGTGTCCCGCACAGCCACCAGTAACAATATCGACCGGATCATTAGAGAGCAGCCGGTTTTGCGGTACGAGCACCAGACCGCACACCAGCAACGCTAAACCCAGGCTGCTTAGCAGCCAACCGACTGTGTCGTAGAGTCGCGTCATGACATCATCCTCCGTTCTGTCTCAGCAGCTTACTTCGGAGCTGCTTTTGCACCGGCTTGCCGCTTCTCCACCACAGAGAAGCCCCCAGCAAGCAGATGTTTCCTCACGGTGATGGCGTTCGCACTACGCGCCCGGCGTAGCGTGCCACCACAACGGGTTGGGAAGGGTGGTCCGTAAACAAAGCGAAGCGGTGCTGGAAGTATCCCGCCCCTCCAGAAAAGGTCATCAGGATATTGATCGGTCGCATTTCGTAAGGCGGCACGGTCACAGGCAAGTCTTGGGTGGCCGTACAGGCACAGCTTGCCGTGCCTCCCACAACCCGGATGGGATGATCCGTGTGATTGACCAGATGAACCGTGAACCAGCGTTGAGTTCCGGCAGCGGCCTCACCCACTTCGCTGACAGCAGGTTCCACGGTGAGTGGCTCTCCGCGCAAGCGAGCCAAGGCATCTGCCGGGCGGTCCACCATCGCCAGAAAGAGAACGGCAACGAAGAGCGTCAAAAGTGCTGCCGCCATTCCGACCTTTGCCGCTCTTAGGCCATAGCTCATTTGGAATGATGGGGAAATGCCTCGAGGCCGAAATAGCAACAGGGCGGCCAGGATCGCCAGATCGAGCAGGAAGGTCACCCAGGGATTGACCGCGAGCCGGCCGAAACAACCGCAATCGGTTTGCCCCAGGAGTGCCAGATACAGGCTGGCACTGGCCAAGACAGAGAAGAAGGCCAGACTTGCTATCCAAGCGGCACGCAACCATTGGCCGCTCAGTAACCAGGTGCCGAGCAGTAGTTCGGTCACAATTGCGGTCAGTTGCCAGCGAGGGGAAGACAAGGGCGACTCCTGAAGGGGAGAACTGACGAACAGGGCGTGCACTTTCAATCCCGCAGCACCGACGAGGAACAATCCCAGGGTCAGGCGCAGAACCAGGAACTCCCTACCGATTCTTCCGCGGGGGGGGACTGTAGCGATTGGGAGGACATGATCGGCCTCCTCGCGGGAACCCATACATTCGAGATGGTTTTCGAGTTAGTGCGAGTATAACCGGTCCGGGGAGTCCGTCAAGAGGCAATCGGAATTTTTTTGTCGGGCGACGGCTGGGGGAACATCTGGATGGCATGCCATCGCGCGGGAAGATCGCCAAGGGTGCGAGACTAATGAGGCCACTTGCCCCTTAGCCGCTTGTGTGCTGGAGATCAGCCGGGCGTTGAGGCATGCGGATAGGATGAGGGGTGGGTCGAAGGCGGGGCCGATTCGAGGGAGGCCTGGGTTTCTCGGCGCCGTTGCGGCATGGCTTGCTACCATATTTTCCTGGAGGGAGCGAGGGAGATGTTAGTCAAGGCGTGGGGCAGGCGTCATAACCATGAAACCTCCCTCCAAGCGAGGGGAAGGAGCTGTTATCGAGCTGACGCCCGATAACGACGGTGGGTAAGAAGAGATGCAGTATAGCCGCCTCTAAGGAGAAACCATGAGCGAAACGAGCGCCGCCAATGCGTCTGCCATGCAGGAAAGCGACCTGGAAGCGATCCGAAAGTTCAAGGCTGCCTTCGATAGCATCAAGCAACAATTGCACCGGGTGATCGTGGGTCAGGAAGCGGTGATTGAGGAATTGCTCATCGCGTTGTTTGCACGGGGCCACTGTTTGCTAGAGGGGGTACCGGGGCTAGCCAAGACGTTGATGATCAGCACGCTGTCGCGGTGTTTGAACCTGGAGTTCAGCCGGATTCAGTTCACACCGGACTTGATGCCCGCAGACATTACGGGAACGGATTTCATCGAGAAGAACCCAGTCACGGGCACGTTCGAACTGCTGTTCCGCCCTGGGCCGCTGTTTGCCAACATGATTCTGGCGGACGAGATCAACCGGACCCCTCCGCGGACGCAAGCGGCCTTGCTGGAGGCGATGCAGGAGCGACAGGTATCCGTGGGGCGCGTCCGCCACAAGCTGGCCAATCCATTTTTCGTCCTGGCGACGCAGAACCCGATCGAGCAGGAAGGGACCTATCCCCTGCCGGAGGCGCAGCAGGACCGGTTCATGTTCAAAGTGTTCGTCAAGTATCCGAGCTATCAGGAGGAATTCGAGATCGCTCGGCGGACAACCGGGGTGCAAACCGAGGAGATCACGCCGGTGCTCAACGGCGAGCAGATCATCGAGATTCAGACGCTGGTGCGGAAGGTGCCGGTCACGGACCATGTGATCAACTACGCGCTGGCCCTGGTCCGGCAAACGCGGGTGGGAGAACCGGGAGTACCGAAGTTCATCAAAGATTGGCTGAGCTGGGGCGCCGGGCCGCGTGCGGTGCAGAACCTCATTCTCGGCGGCAAAGCGCGCGCTCTGCTCTATGGACGTGCTCACGTCACCACCGATGACATCAAGGCCCTGGCCTATCCCGTCCTCCGTCACCGGATTCTGACCAATTTCACGGCGGCTTCGGAAGGGATCACGCCGGACCTGGTCATTCAAAAACTGCTCGAAGAAACCCCGGACAAGGAAGGCGCGCTGACCTCGGATGAGCGGTTCAAGAAGATTTTTGCGGCCTGAGATCGAAGCCAGCGTGTTGAGCACATTCTGGACCCACCCTGCCAACGGTTCCAACGGGGGCCACACCTCGGTGGAACCTCGTTCAGAGCTTCCAGGGGACACCTGTTATGGCGAAACGTGATGTGAGCGATCCCCGCCGCTTTTTGGACCCCACGGTCATCGCCCGGATTTCGCCGTTGGATTTGCGCGCACGGCAAGCGGTGGAAGGCTTCCTCAGCGGCATGCATAAAAGCCCGGTTTATGGCCAGTCGGTCGAGTTCGTCCAGCACCGGGAGTATGTGCCGGGGGATGATCTGCGGCGGATCGACTGGAAAGTCTGGCAGCGGTCGGACAAGTTTGTGATCAAGCAATTCGAGGCGGAGACGAACCTGCGGGCGTATCTGGTGGTGGACAGCAGCGAGTCGATGCTCTACGGGGAAGCCCGGCATCGTAAAGCGGGGACGCTGCACAAGTACGAATACGCAGCCACGGCGGCGGCCTGCCTGGCCTATCTGACCACGAAGCAGCAGGATTCCTGCGGCCTGATCACCTTTGACGAGGATGTGCGCGAGGTGGTGCCTCCCCGCAGCGGCCTGCCCCATGTGGACGCCATCACCAAGGCCTTGCACACCAGCCAGCCCCGCGCCAAAACCGACATCCGCAAAATCCTCCAGCGTGTGGCGGAGTCGATGCCGCAGCGGGGATTGGTCGTACTCTTTTCCGACCTTTTGGTCGATCGCCCGCCGCTGTTCCAGGGTCTGGAAATGCTCCGCCACCGCCGGCACGATGTTATGGTCTTCCACATCCTCGATGACGACGAGCTGCTCTTTCCCTTTTCCGGCATGACCCGCTTCGAGGGACTGGAAGGCCAGCCACACTTGCTCTGCGACCCCCGCGCTTTACGCGACAGTTACCTGGAGGTGCTGGAGGAATACTTGACGGAGGTGCGCCGCGGCTGTACCCGGATCGGCGTCGAGTACCATCTGGTCCGGACCAGCGACTACCTCGATGCCGTGCTAGCCCGCTTCCTCTTCCAACGCATGTCCCAGCGGAACTCGCTGGTTCGGCGTTGAGGATACCTGGGGATGGACCTGCTGTGATCTTTTCCCTGCACACTGGGGCAAAGGTTGGGCAGACTTCTAGGGTGGGGCATACCCTGACGAGTACACGAGAGGAAATAGCCAACGGCGGGAACCGATTAGCGTCCGGACTGGTTGCTGCCGGCCCCATTGCCGCGTGGCTTGACATGGATTGATCCCGGAAACCGAAGGCGAGACTTGGCACCATGTGGTCGCTGTTCTTACACCCGGTGACGATGATGGTGGGCGCGGCACTGATCAGCGCTCCGATCATCATCCATCTGATCAACCGGATGCGCTTCCGGCGGATTCCTTGGGCAGCGATGGAGTTCCTGCTCAAGGCGCAGAAGCGGATGCGGCGCAAGCTGATCATCGAACAGCTCATTCTGCTGTTTCTGCGTTGCTTGCTGGTGTTTCTGGCCGCCTTGCTCTTCGCCCGCTTTCTGGGTCTGGACCCACTGGCCGGTAAGGAAACGCGACCGACCCTGCACATCGTGCTGCTGGACGACACCCCCAGTATGGGCGAAACCGGCGGCGATCCTCAGCGCAGCCAAGACGCTTACGCTCTCGCCCGCCAGCATCTGACGGAAAAAATCCTGCCGGCCACCTTGGAAGCCACGACGCCCCAATCCCTGCGTTTGTATCGCCTCAGCGACCTGACCGATCTGCTCCAGCCGGACCCGGCGGCGGATAGCGGGCCGCGCCGCATCACCTCGGAATTGATCGAAACCGTGCGCGCCACCCTGTCCCAGCAACCGAAAGTCTCAACCGTGCGGTCCAGCCTGGTTCGTGGGCTGGAGAAGGCAAAGCAGGAGTGCGACCAGGCAGGGGCTAGCGCCGATGTGGCTCGGATCGTCCACGTCCTGACCGACCTGCGCACCGTTGATTGGTCTCAGGAAGGGGAAGCCCTGCGGCAGAAGATTCAGGAGCTACACGATGCCGGGGTCCAGGTCCATCTGATCGATGTGGCCCAGCCGCCCCGCCCGGCAGACAAAAGCCGCCATTTGAATTACAGCGACAACGTCGGGATTGTGGAGTTCCGCCCTCGCACGCGCCTGGCCGCCCGCAATGACCCGGTGGACTTCGAAATTCGCTTGAAAAACTTCGGCAGCACGGACCTGCGGGACGTGCAAGTCTATTTCTTCCTCGACGGCGTCGGCCACATCATCCCCGAATTGCCGTTCGATCTCATCCCTGCGGGACAGGAACGCACCCAATTGATCCAGGTCCAGTTCCCCGATGCGGGGAATAAGGACAACCCCCTGTCCCGCTTCCACATTGTCACCGCCGTCCTGGCCAATGTGCCGAATGACGCTCTGGCGACGGACAACGTCCGGCATGCAGTCATCGAAGTCCGGGACAAACTGGCTGTGCTCGCTATCGTGGGACCGGATGAAGACCTGGCCAATCCCGACAAAAAGAGCAATGATTCCTTCTATCTCCGCCGCTTATTCCAGGAAGCGTTCAAGAGCGTAGAGTGGATTACGGCCCAGCCGGATGCCTTGGATAAGCAGGACCTGAGGCGGTATAGCACCATCTTCCTGCTCAACGTCCCCCAGTTGAGCGAGTCGCAAGTTCGCAAGCTCGAGGCCTACATCCAGCAAGGGGGAGGGGTGGGCGTTTTCCTCGGCCCGCGCGTCAACCGCGAGGCTTACAACCGCCTGATGTTCCGGGATGGCCAGGGTTTCTTCCCCATCGAATTGCGGAATGACCCCACCCCACCCCTCAGCGAGGAACAGCGCTTTCTCCGCAGCCTGTCGCTCAGTAAGCGCATCCTGGTCCGGGAAGCTTCCGCCCGACAACATCCGGCCATCGCCGGTCTGTACACCAATGAGCGGGGCGACCCGGACAAAGCTCAGGACATCGAACGCTTCTTCTTCTTCGTCAATATCGATCAGCACTGGCCGGTGTCGCGCCTGAGTTGGAAGTCGCGGGACGACCGCACGGTGCAGGAACTGTTCTGCCTGCCCAACGATCGACCGATAGCCCACTACGAAGCCCGCGTGATGGAGTTGCAAGATAAAGTTGTCAAGAAGTACGCCGAGCCGAAATTCGAGCCGTACCGTCCGTTGATTAGCGAACACTTTCAGAACATCCGCGCTTTGTTTGCCAATACGGAAATGCCGTTGACGGAGCTGGCCCGCCGCTTGGACCGCTTGCTAGCCGATGAGGTCAGCGAAGGGGACCCGCGCGAGGCTCAGTTGCGGGAGTTCTGGGGTCAGCCGGAAATGGCCGAGTTGCGGCGGGAAGCCCAGAACCTGCGGGATGACTGCAAATATGGCGACCCCCTCTACCTCGCCAAGCGTTTCGGCAGCGGCCGGGTCACCGTCATGACCACCACGGCGGGGGAACCTTGGACCGATTGGCCCAGCGGCGCCGGAGCCGCCGGTTGGGTCGCCGTCATGAAAGAGATGCAGAAATATCTCATCGGTGGCGGCCTGGATGAAAACCGCAGCGTCGGGGAACCGTTCACCCTCCGCCTGGAAGCGGGACGTTACAAGCCCACGGCCCAACGCCTCTTCCTGACGAGCGATACTTCCCGCAATGACCGCGGTAAGGCAGAAGTCCTGCGGGAGGAACTCGGCGAACTGATTCTGTCTTTGGAGGGAGGCGAACTGAAACTGGAAACCACCGAGAAGCGGCCCGGCGCGCTGCTGCTGACACTGACGAGGCTGCGGCAGGAGGACGATCCCCCCAGCGAGCCCGCGGAAAAGCCGGAATATCTAGCCGCCGTCTTCAATCTGGATAGCCAGCGTGAAGGGGACTTGGCCCGCGCCCGCGGAACCGACCTGGCGGAACTGGCCCGAGGCGCGCTGGTCCACTCCGCAGCGGATGCCGACTGGCTGGACAGCCTCAAACAAAAGCCGACGGACTTGTCCAGCGGCCGCTGGCTCTACCTGCTAATCCTGGTGATTCTGGTGTTGGAGCAGGCCATGGCGGTGCGTCTCAGTTATCACAGCCGTCCCGAAGACGTCGCCGCCCACGCTCCCAGTGCTGCCGCGGCCTACGCACGGGGCACTCCGCCGCCGGCACCCTCCGGCAATGGCGCCCCCGCTCCGTCGACACCAGTGGCCGCCTCCTGAAAACCCAACCATTACCTCGCCCCTATGCGACTCCAAAACAACAAAAAGAGAGACCCGAACGGATTTCCTGATACGCCGAGACTGCAATGACCCCAGAAACCACACGCGACACGGAATTCGTCTTCCGCCGACTCGGGGAATCATTCCCGCAGTTTCTCGCGGACTTGTGGGCCGCCTTGCCGCTGACGCTGGTGGTCCTGACTTTGCTGCTCTTCGCAGCCCGGATCGCCGCGCAGCGGTATTACTCTCGCGGGCCGGGAGCTGGCCCTGGCAAGCCGGCACCCATCGTGCGCTTGCTCAACGGGGCCATATTCCTAAGCAGTGCGACCTGCATCCTCTGGTTCCTCTACGCCTTTTATCAGCGAGACACAGCCCAGATCCGCAGCGGACAAGCGGAAGGCACGCCCGGTGAAAGCAACCCCGTGCTATGGTACATCAGCGTCGGAGTCTTATTCGCCTTAGCCGCCTTCTACGTCGCCGTGCAATACCTGCGGGATAGCCGCTCGATCCGCTGGTATTGGGCCACCCTGCTGGCTCTGGTGCGCTTGTCCGTCTACGCCATACTCCTCGCTGTCTTTCTGCTCCCTGCTCAGCAGACGTGGGAGAAGACGGAGAAGCGCTCGCGGGTTGTTGTGCTGCTGGATATTTCCCCCAGCATCACCCAGGTCAGCGATGAAGTTAGCAGTGGCGGCCCACGGACTCCCCGCACGCGGATCGAACACCTCATCGAGTTTCTCACCGATGAGCAAGTGCAATTCGTCCACCGCCTGCTCCAGAATAACCCTGTGGTTGTTTATGCCTTCGGGACTCGACTGGATGAGACACCCCAGGTGATGGAACGGGGAAGCGCCCCCTGGTCCCGTCAGGAGTGGGAAGCTTTCGCCCATTATGATTTCCGCCCATTTCTGTTGCGCGGTTTGTCACCGGCGGGCCAGCAAGCGTTGCAGAACACCACGACGCCGGACTGGAACGGACCGCGCCCCCCCGCCGGACAGCGCCGCGCGGGACCGCCCCAATGGGCAGACTGGGCTACCCAATGGTACGCTCGGCGTGACGAAGGACTCAGCCCCAACCCCCAGGAACCGCCTAAGCCCCTCGTCGCCGGCCTGTCCCCGGAAGATGACGCCATCCTGCGGGACAACTTGCGCAAGCTGGACCGCCGGATCGAAGTCGCTCGCGCCATCGTTCTGGGAACCAACATCCCTGATGCCATCCTGACGGCGATCAACCGAGAAGCTCCGAACATGACACAAGGGATCATCGTCTTCTCCGATGGACGGAGCAACCTCGGCAGCGATGCCGTCATTCGTGAGGTCCGCCAGCGAGCCAGCCGGGAGAAAATCCCAATCTTCACCGTCGCTGTCGGCGTGGAACGCCGCTTCACGAGCATTGCCATCACCGAAGTGCAAACCGATGACGTCGTCACTCCGGACCAGGGTTTCAAAGTGGCCGTCCATGCCGATGGCGTCAATCTGGCCCATCAGAGCGTTCCTGTAGAACTCGATGTTTTCTACTTGGGCAAGGATGCTCGTGTTACAGACCTGAAAGACCGCCAGCCGGATTTCACTTTCAATGCTCAGACGCATCCTCGCAAGGAACCTTACCAGATCACCTTTACTCCCGGCGAGCCGCCTCACGGGCAGATCGAGTTCGAGATCGACCCGGCCAAACTCCAGCAGTATCCGCAAGGCAAAATCCTCACGGAAGAGTCCAAGGACACGGCGATCAAAAAGCCGGTGCTCAAGGAGGGAGTCTGGGCGGTCCGCGCCCGCATCCCCCGTCATCCTGACGAAGTCTTCCCCGAAGCGGAGCACACCCGTGAGCGCCTCGGCATCCAGGTGCAGCAGAAGGTCCTGCGCGTGTTGCTCTGGGCTTCCGCCGCCAACCGGGAGTTCCAATTCCTGCGCACCTTCCTGATGCGGGAAGCCAAGGATAAACGGGTCGAGCTGACATTACTCGTGCAGAATGACGCGGGGCGCAGCGGCCAACTGACGCCCAATCCTGAAGAGCGGCTGATCAAGCGCTTCCCCGACCGCCTCGATCTGGCGGACAGGAAGGTCGCACCGGACGAGAAAGGCTACAACCTCAACGAGTATGACCTGATTGTGGCTTTCGATCCGGATTGGTCGGAAATTACGCAGCAGCAAGCCGAACAACTGCAAACGTGGGTCCAGCGGCAAGGAGGAGGACTGATCTTCGTCGCCGATCGGATCCACACGGCCCAACTGATCCGCCGGGGAATGGAAGCCGGCAGCCAGCTCAATCCGATCCTGGAAATCCTGCCGGTGCTTCCTGACGATATTATCGCGGTCAAAATCCGGGCCATATCTCGACACCCCCGCCGCCTGTATCTCAACCCCATTCCCGGTTCCGATCTGCTGCAACTGGAGGAAGTGGACCCGCTGACCCAGCCCTCGGACAAGGGCGTCTCTCCCCAGGATCCTGTGGCCGGGTGGGAGCAGTTCTTCACCGATCGCGAACGCTACAGCAAACATCCGGACTACAAGGTGGAATTGTTCCCCCGGCGCGGTTTTTACTCCTGCTATCCTGTCAAGGAAGTTAAGCCGGGCGCGCATGTTCTCGCAGAGTTTGCGGAGATTGATGAGCGCGGCGAATTGGCCCGCCGGCCTTTCCTCGTCACGAACAACCCAGCAGCGGCTTGGCGCACCGCCTTCCTCGCCTCGCCCGAGCTTTACCGCTTGCAATCCTATCCCAGCAGAGGTCGGGAATACTATGAGCGGTTTTGGGGGAAATTCCTCCGCTACATGGCTGCCAAGCGGAATGTCAAGGCTAGCCGCGGACGCATTCTGATTAGCAAGGAGCTTCGCGTCGGCTCCCTCATCCGCGTTCAGGCGCAGATTCTCGATCCGAGTTCCCGGCCTTATCCGCTGGAAGGCGGCGGTGCTATCAGCCCCAAGTTCAGCATCTGGCGAATTGCCCCCACGAGCGAGCAACCGGAGTTGGTGGAAGCCGGCCTGCCACTGCAACCCAAACTCAGCGGCAACGATTTTGAAGGGTACTACACTGGCCAGGTCGTCGCCGACGCCCGCAAATTCCCTCCGGAAGGGGAATATCTGGTACGCATTGAAGTTCCGGACAGCGCCGGCGAAGTACTGCAAAGCCGCTTCCACCTCGTGCGGGCCAACCCGGAGCTGGACAACACCACCCCGGACCATGCGGCCCTGCTAGCCCTGGCCAGCCCCTTCGATACCGATCTGCAACGGCGCGTCCCCGAACGCGTTCGGACCCTCTGGAGCCAGCAGCTCCCTAAAGATGAAGGCGGAACTCCTAAACTGAAATTCACCCTGGACGACCGCGCCCCGCTCAGCCTCATCCCGGACTGCTTCCGGGCGGAAGAGCAAAGCTCACTGATCCGCGGGCCGGTCAACGATCTCTGGGACCGGGGCATCCAATTGCCTCAGCAGCGCGAAGATGGCTCCTGGTGGGAGCGTAACATTCCCAGCGCCTGGAGCGGCAAATACCTGCCCGTCAGTTGGGTGATGCTGGTGGTTATCAGCCTGCTGTGTGTGGAATGGGCCGTGCGGAAATTGCTCCGTCTGGCCTGAGCGAACAACCCCGATACTCCCGGTGAAGTGTCATCGCTCAATAGCGCAGGAGACCCAGCACCGCCACGCTACCTGTGCTCGCAGGAGAAAATGAGAACCATGGCTACCTCTGTTCCTACTCCCTCGAGTCCCACCCGGCTGGATGAACGCTTGGTCCATCCCCTGGAACAGCTCCGGGGATTGATCCGCCGTTATGTTGTGATCGAAGGGATTCTCGCCGCCCTGATCTTCCTCGGCGGCTGGTATGCCTTTCTCCTGCTGGTCGACTACGGCGTGTTCAAACTGTTCACCTGGGATTGGGTGGTGGAAAGTGGACGCTGGCTGCGAGGGGCCGCTTTGACGGCCGCTCTGATCCTCCTCGTCGCTCTCCTCGTGCGGCGGATCATTATCCGCTTGACAACCGAATTGTCGTATCCATCACTGGCCTTGGTTCTGGAACGACACTTCCCGGACTTGCTAGGAGACCGTCTCATCACCGCGGTCGAGCTGGCCGATGTGGAACGGATGGCTCGCTACGGTTATTCCCCAGCCATGATCCGGCAAACGATTGCTGAAGCACGCGAGCTGGTGGGCCGGGTTGCCGTGTGGGAAGTTTTCAACTGGGAGCGTTTGCAGCGCATGGCAGTCTGGGCCATCGGCCTCCCCTTGCTCACGGTGCTATTGTCCTTCGCCATACATGCCGTGGCGGTCGGAGGCTTTCAGCCACGGGCGGCCGCCTGGAAACTCTGGCACGTGACGACCCTGCTCGTGGAACGCGACATCCTGCTCTGGGACACCCCCTGGCCCCGCCGCGCCTTGCTGATCCCTGATGAAGCCACGGCCCAAGGGCTGCGTATCGCACGAGATGGCGGGGCGGCCCGGCTGCGAGCCTACTCCTACCGCTGGGTCATCGCCGACCGCAACCGGCCGGAAGGATGGCGACCTCTGCTTTGGAGCGATGTAACCGAAAACTGGATTGGCCGGAGCATCCCAGCCATTCCTTTCCCGCTCCTGGGTTTGCCGGACGAACCCAACACCCGGACAGCTCTGGCAGGACTCGCCGGAGCACCCCTCTTGCCTGCTCCTGGAAGCTTCCCGGAGACCAACCCAACTCTCCCCACAGATCCGTCAGCCTGGACGGTCGATGAACTCGAGCGTCGCCTTTTCAGCAAGGATGAAGCCCTCCAGCGGCGCTTACGCCAAGCTATGGGAGACCAGTATGGGGCGTTGCTGGCTGTGTTCCACCGCCTGGAAGCCTTGGCTAACGATCCCGCCTGGGGCCGCACCCTACGGCACCTGGAGGTTCCCGCTCAGGTGTTCTACAGCTACAGCGGCCGGCGCACTGCCGGAAGCGGCCCCCTGGCTCCGGAAGGACATAACGCCTACGTGGGAGAGATCAGTGGTCTGAAGGAGGATGTCCGTTTTGTTCTCAAGGCCGAAGATTTCCGCACACCGCCGCGCCCGATCACTCTGGTTCCTCCCCCCACGCTGACCCTCTTGACGGCCACCACCTACGAACCCGCCTATCTGCACCATCCCGCCCCGCAGGGCCGAGGTTACGAAGCCCTCCGCGGTCTGCGCCAGCGCATGCCGGAACAACGCCTCTCCCTCACCGGCGATAAGAGCATTCTGATCGTCCCCTCCGGGACAGAAGTGGTTCTCACGGCCACCACGGAAGAGCCGATTGTCGCCGCCTATGTTCTCCCCAAGGTGGGACGACTTCCCGGTGCTAAACCGGGTTCTGCCGCTCCGGTCCCCTTGCCACTGATTGACGCCAGGGCCGATCCGGACGCCCCCGCCGCGCCCCCGTCAGGCCGGACTTGCGTGCTGGAGTTCCGCAACGAGTTCCGCCTCACCGCTCCGGTTGAATGCGAGTTGGAACTGGTCAATGCCGATGGCATTCGCTCCCGCCGAGAACTGCTCATCCAGGTGGTGGACGATCAACCGCCGACTGTGGAAATCGCTCCCGACATCATCCGCCGCGTTGGGAATCGCTACTACGTGACCCCGCGGGCTAAAATCCCCTTCCACCCAGACAGCTACCTGCGGGACGATCATGGATTGAGCAAGGTGGAGTATCTCGCCACCTTTTACCCGGAAGAAAGTGAATTCGGCCAGGGTTTACGCGCCGCCCACGCCCTGCGAGCCTTGGCTCCTCTCCCCGTGCCGGGAAGTCCCGCTCCGCTGGAAGCCGCTGTAATGACCCATTGGGCCCAGCGCACCACCCAACAACCCCCTGCGCAAGAAGCGGCCTTCCTCCTGGCCAAGTTCTATCGCCTCGAACAGGCCCTCCGCCGCGAAACGCCTGAACATCTAGCTACTCTCCTACAGCAACCCCTCTCTCGCGAAAACCGCGACCTGGTCCGGACCTTCAAGCTGCGGACCGAAATCCTCCCCCGCCGCACCACTCGCTCCGACGGTTCCCTGGAATCATTCCGCTGGGAAGTGGATGGCGATTACTTCGATATGAGCGGTCTGGGACTGGAAACCCCAACAGGCGAGGTCCAGCAGCGCTACCGCGTGGATCTGACCATCCGCGCCACGGATACCAACTTCGATACCGGACCGCAAACCGCAATCACGGCCGAACCGCTCCGCCTGCTGGTCGTCTCCCCGGCGGACCTGCTCGTCGAGATCGGCAAGGAGGAGGAAGCGCTGGCGGTCAAACTCGACGATGCCTTGCGCCGCCTCAATGATGCCCAGCGTAAATACGCATACGTCCGCTCCGTCCACGAGAGCCAGCGCCTCGACGAGCTGGATCCTGCTCGGGTTCGTGCCAAAGATTGCGCTCAAGACCTCAGCAAAGCCCGCGAGCTGGTTCAGCAAGTCGCTCGCGAATTCCGGCGCATCGAACGGGAATGCATCGTCAATCAACTGGAAGAACGCACCCTCATCCACTACGGCACGTTCACCAACCGCCTCGATCGGGTCTTAGGTGATAATCCCCTGACCATCAGCCCGGAGGAAGACGAACAATGGCGCAGCGGACGGCTGTTGCCCGAACAAACCTTCCCGGAAGTGGAAACGCTCCAGCAAAGGGTCTTGACCAGCCTCGAAGAAGGGCGGCTGGCCGAACCGCTCCTCGTCGTCCAGGCCGATAACGCTCTTCAGGCCCTCTACCGCGAATTGAGTAAAATCCGCTCTATCCTCGGCGAAGCCCAAAGCAAAGACCGCCTCATCCGCGAGCTGACGGCACTGATCGAGCGCCGCGAACGCATCCGTCAGGAACTGATCCGCTGGCGCGCAGAACTCGAAGCCGATCGCTTCGCCAAAGAACCGGCGATCGGCCCCGCTGGACCTGTCTTCCTCGCCAAAGGGGAAAGCAAGCGCCTCAAGCACACTATCCGCTGGCGTCAATACGAGGAAGATGAATTGTCCATCCAATTGACCGTCTCCCAACCCCAGGCCTTGCAGGTACCCGCGCAACTGAAACTCAACTTCGAGACCCACCAGAATGAGTTTGACTATGAAGTGCGCGCCGGCAACATCGAAGGGGAATTTACTATTACTCTCACCCCCAAGAGTGGGCAGCCCGTAACTGTCAAGGTTACAGTCAAATGATCCTAGTCCCTGCCGGCAGATCCCCCGTCCGGGAAAGCCCGGACAATCTCAAGGGCACCGGCCAGCATCCTGCCTCCGCACTCGGCCAATTGCCGTAATCCCGCACGAGCAGGCCGGCCAAGGGGGAGCAAGTCGGTCCAGGCAAAGGGGGGCGTAGCAACGTATAATCGTAACAAGGTGGATTGTTACAGTTGTCAAAAGGCAGGGTCAGTCGTCATAGTGATGACAGCATCGCTCGTCGTGCGACCTAGCCAGAGCACCAGGGGAATAGCCCGGCTCCAACGGCTGGGATCGAGAGCAAGCCCAAGGGATCGCTTGTGTCCGCCGTCGAAGGCGTACCGGACCAACTGAAACCGGACCCACTGAAGAGGAGAAAACATCCATGAACAGCCCGTGGTCACCCCTACCCGTTCTGGGACGAATCGGTCGTGGCTGGGCCGTCGGGATTCTGGCCGTGTTGTGTTGGGGTGTCGGCTGGCTGGCCGCTCAGCAACCTCCCCCTGCTGACCGCCTCAAGAGCACTGAAGAGGAAAACCTCAAGCTCTACAAGCGTTTCGCAGACGAAATGCTCCGACTGGCCCAACGCTGGGAAAAAAGCGACAACCCGGAGGATCGGGAACGCGCCAAGGTCCTGCGGGCGGCTCTCAACCTGGCGGAACAGCGCGGCGTGGAAAACCTCTACAAGGAACTGATCCAGGGACTGAGCCGCCCCAATCCGACCAGCAGTGACTTTGAAACACTCCTGGGAAAGGATGCTCGCCTCTTGGCTGCTCTGCGCGAAATCCTCCTCACCTTGACCACGGAAGATGAAGCCGAACGCCTCCGCCGGCAAATCGCCGAAATGCAAAAAACCCTCGGCGAATTGAAGCAACTCAAGCGGGACCTGGAAAACGTCCGCGCCCGGACGGAAAACCCCCGAAGTGATAGCGACAAGATCGCCAAAGACCAGCGCGACCTAGCGAACCGAACCCAAGACCTGGCCAACCGGCTCGGCGGGCAGGAGGGTAAAGGCACCAGCGGCAACGCTCAGGCCGGTAAGGACGATCGGGCCGAAACCAAACCGGAAAGCAAGCCCGGTGAAGCCGCCCCCGAAGCCCGTCCCGATACCCCCGATAGCAAAGGCGACACCAAGGCCGCGGGAGAGAATGCCGCCAATCCCGCGGAATCTCGTTCCGCTCCCCCTTCCGATGCTAATGCCGGAGAAGACCGCGACGCTCCCAAAGACCCCCAGGCCGCCGGCTCCAAACCCTCCGAAGCCAAACCCTCGAATTCTGCCCAGAATCCCGGCAACGGCAATAATCCCTCTAATCCGAACGCCGGGAACCAAAATCCCAATCAACCGGGCCAGAGCAGCAGCCAGAACCCCAACAACGCCAGCACCCCCAACGCTGGACAGCAACAGGCAGGAGCCAGCAAGTCCCAAGGGGAAGGCAAAGGAGAGTCCCGTTCCAGCAACGGGCAGCAAGGCGGCCAAGGCAAGCCGATGAACCAACAGGCCAGCGGCAGCCAGGGCAGCTCCGGCCAGCAACAAGCGGGTTCTTCCAAGCCCTCCGGCGGCCAGAGTGGCGGGCAAAGCGGCGGCCAGAGCGGCGGACAAAGCGGCGGACAAAGTGGCGGACAACAAGGAAATAATTCCTCGCAACGGGACCCCGCCCAGCAAAACGTCCAGGAGGCCGTGCCACCCCAACAGGGCGCGGAACAAGATATCCGCAATAACAAGCGGGAGGAAGCCTCCAAGAAACAGGATGACGCCATCCGCAAGATCGAAGAAGCCATCCGGGAACTGGAAAAACGCCTCAAACAAATGCGGGAAAAGGAACTCCTCAAACTCCTCGCCAACCTCGAAGAGCGAATCAACCGCATGCTCCGCATGCAGATCGAAGTCCGGGAAGCCACCATCCGGATTGATCAGGGCATTCAGCGGAATAACGGTCAACGAACGACTGCGGACCTGCAAAAAGCCCAGGTCGAGGCGGAAAAGGAAATGCAAATCATCCTGGAAGCGGACAAAGCCCTCCAACTGATGGAAAACGAAGGGTCCGCCGTGGTCTTTGCCGGCGTCCTGCGTGAAGTCCGCAGCGACATGGAAACAGTCCGCAAACGCCTCGAAGCCGGCCGGGTCGAAAAGCAAACCCAGGACATCGAGCAGGACATCATCGATCAACTGCTCATGATGCGCGAAGCCCTCAAAAAGGCCCGCCAGGACATGGAAAACCAGGCCAACAACAGCCAGCCTTCGGATCCCAACGCCCGCCAAGGCAAACCGAAACTGATCGACCTGCTCAACGAACTGAAACTGGTCCGTTCCTTACAGGACCAGGTCAATAAACGGACGATTAGCTACAACAAACAGGAGCCGGGAGAACAAGCCAAAGACCCCCTCCTTCAGGAAGAGATTCGCAAACTCGGCGAACGCCAGCGCATCATCCAGGAGATGCTCCACAAAATCGCCACGCAGGCGAACCAGTAATCTGTCTCCGAGGACGGAAAGAGGGGGATGACCTTCCCCCTCTCCCATGGAGCGGCTGAGCAAACCCTGTTGTGATCTTACGTCCAACCGGTTATCCTGAATGAGGATACAATGATAACAGAATCACCGACCTGTGAGGAATGACCCCTTCAACCGTCTTCAGAGGTGAAGGAGTTAGAGCCGCAGGGTGGCGCCTGACCAGGCGGCGGTTAGTTCCTGTGAAACACACTTAGCGAACAAAGTTTCACCAGCAATTGGGCCAGAGTGGCAAAGTGATGGAATCCTACTATAGACCTTCCGGAGGAGATTAGCCGTGTCCGCTCGCATTCTCTCTTGGACGCTTCTGACGGCGGGTTGTGCCTGGGTGCTCTCCGCCAGCACGATGGCTCGTGCCGCCGAGCCGAACAAGTCCGGGCGCACTCCGACTTTCGGCTTCAGCACCCTCCGCACGATGACGGAGGAAGCTGCCAAGACCCAAGCCCTGGAGTGGCTCCGCAGCACGGGACGCTATGATGCCGCCACCTTCGACCGGATTTGGAATGATCAGGGGCGCTCGCTCATCGACCGCACGGCGGATGTGCTAGCTCTGGGACTGCCCCAAGCTCAGGCCGCTCTCCAGCAGGTCCGCGATCCCAACGCTCCTCCTCCGGAAGCAGCCCCCGCCTTCCTTCGGGACAGCAGTCTGGATCCGTTCGTGCGGACCAACCTTGCGTTGGCTTTCGCCAAGGCTGCGGTCAATCGCAAGGTTTACGAAGAAGCATTGGAAGCTCTCAACGGAGGAGTGGTGGAGAAGGCTGTGGACCCCGCCGCCTTCCTCTTCTACAAGGCCGTGTGCGAACATGCCACGATCCAAAAGAGCGCCGCTACCCGTTCTATCCTCCGCTTGCTCGATGAAGTGGCCGACGCCCCAGATCGCTACAAGCTCGTCGCCTCCCTGATGTTCTTCGAGATGCAAAATTGGTCTCCTGATCCGAAAGACCTGGCCAACATCGAACGGTTGATGGACAACAGCGGGCGGCGCCTGGAACTGGCCCGCGCCGGCGAAAAAACCCAAGACATCCAGCGTAAAATCATCTTCCGCCTCGATGAGCTGATCAAGGAACTGGAAAATCAGCAGAAAAACGGCGGCGGCCAATGCAACGGCGGCAACTGCCCCAATGGCGGCCAACCCAACGGGAATCGCCCCGGCAGCCAGCAGAATGCCAGCAACCCGGCCCCCGATAGCGTCATCATGGGCGGCTCCGGAAAAGGAATCGTCGATGAAAAGGAACTCCGCAAGATCGCCGAGAGCTGGGGTACTCTTCCCCCCGACAAGCGCGCCAAGATCATCGAAGACATCAACCGCGACCTGCCGCCCAAGTACAAGCCGATCATCGACGAGTATTTCAAGGCCCTCAACCGGATTCACGGCTACAGCAAATAAGCGTGGGCCAGGCGGCGGGATGGATCCCCCTCCCGCTTCAAAACCCCGTCATGACCAGGCTATGACCAGGTTCACAACGGACTCTCAAGCGGTGACCCCCTGCGGTCACCGCTCGGCTCAACGGATGGAGGAACCGCTGGACGCTCGTGCTCCCTCCCATCATCTTGGAGTGGGTAGAGTCTTGTTTCCATTCGGGCCACTGGCACGCCGGTCTGGAAGCCGCCCTTTCCTAGCTTTTCTGGTTCCAAACATTCATCGCCAAGCTCTCATGCCACACGGAATAACAGCCTGGTGCCGCTTTTTGGGAACTGTGATGCTCGTGCTTTGGGGTGCGGCTCTGTCCCTCTCCGCTGCCGAGGTGATCACCCTGGATGGGAAGAAATTGGCCGGCGACCTTCTCGCCGTCGAGAAGGAGCGGATCACCCTCCGGGTCGGCCAGGTTCAAGTCCAGATTCCCAACAACTCCCTCCTCGCTGTGGAGTTCGGGCGAACGGTTCCGCCTCTGCCCAAAGGGGCAAGATACCACGAAATCGAACTGACGGACGGTTCCACTCTGCGGGTGAGCCGCTTTAGCATCAAACAGCGGCAGGTGGAATGCGAACTGCTCAGCGGTCCCGAGGATGTTCCTCTTCCCCGTTATGATTTGTCCCTCGATGTCGTCTTTTTTATGATGAAGGGTGCGGAAGACCCCACCGTGCGGACGGCGTGGAAGAAAATGCTCAATGCACGAGGCAAACGGGATCTCTACGTGATCCGGGAAGGAGATACCTTGAACTTCCTGCAAGGCACCATTCACGGCGGCACGCCTGACGGAGCACGCCTGGACTTTGAACGTGCCGAGGGAGAGCGAGTTTCCCTCCTTCAGTCCCGCGCTACGGGAGGGTTGGTCCTGGCGCACCCGCCCCGGGGAAATCTTCCCCCCAAACTGTGCAAAGTGCTGGATGTGTTTGGCAATCAACTGGTCGCTCAAAGTGTGGAATTGACGGAGGGGGGCGTCCTGGTCACCACCGTGGCTGGCGTGCGCTTCCACTATCCCAAGCTGGCGGCCCTGGCCCGCCTCGATTTTTCGCTCGGCAACCTGGCCTACCTCTCGGACTTACCGCTGCAAATTACAGCTCCAGAGCTTCCGGCAGAAGAGAAGGAACTGCGCCTGCACCTGCATTTGCCCGTTCTCAAGGACCGAGGACTGTCCGGGGAGGTTTTGAAGGTGGCAGGCCAGCCTCCCTTCACCAAAGGCCTACTGATCGCGCCGGATACCGTCATCACTGTCGAGCCGGGGGGTGAATATCGCGAATTTCAGGCCATCGCTGGGTTGCCGGAGTCGGTTCTCGACGGGCAACTGGCCGTTCAGCTCACCGTGGAAGGAGACGGCCGGGTCCTCTTCCAGCAAACCCTCCGCCGCAAGGACCCTCCCAAGCCGTTGGCCTTGGACATCCAAGGCGTGCGCCAATTGCGGCTGATCGTGGAAGGAGATTTTGCTGTCAATGGCAATCGACTGATCCTGGGCAATGCTCGATTCGTCAAATGATAGGAAGAGTGTGAGTCGGGAGGCAGCTTCCCACAGAGGCGTGAGTGAGGACCGGCGCAGTTTCTGCACTCTTCGCCTCCAGAACATAGAGGGCTGAGGGTATCTTCACTCTCGAAACATAACATAAGGCGCAGTCAGCCATGAAACAGAATCCGAGGAGCAATCGCTACACCGCAAGCAGGGGATGGTTGGCCGCCATCGTCCTGGGGCTTGGGGGAATAGCTGTCTCATTCTCGTGGGAGCGACCGGTTGTTAGTCAGGCTAGAGCAGAAGTCGAGCCGGCGGTGATGCAAGCCCAGGCCCAGCGCATCGCCGTGATCCAGAAAGTGGCTCCGGCGGTAGTGGCCGTCTGCATGCGCGGCGGGCAGGGAGTCGGTTCCGGTGTGCTGATCTCCCCGGACGGCTACGCCCTGACCAACTTCCACGTGGTGCAACCCACCGGACCTATCCTGCAAGCGGGACTGCCCGATGGCGTTCTTTACGACGCCGTGGTGGTGGGCATCGACCGGGTCGGCGATGTCGCTTTGATCAAACTGCTGCCCAAGGAGCCGGGCAAACCTTTCCCCTATGTGCCGTTAGGCGATAGCGACAAGGTCCGCATCGGCGACTGGTCCCTGGCGATGGGTAACCCCTTCTCACTCGCCCTGGATTTCACACCGACTGTCACCTACGGCATCGTCAGCGGCACCAACCGCTATCAGCCTCCCGAAGGGCGCGGACTGCTGGAATACACCGATTGTATTCAGATTGAAACGTCCATCAATCCAGGTAACTCCGGCGGCCCGCTTTTCAACATGCAAGGCGAGTTGATCGGCATCAATGGCCGGGGATCGTTCGAGAAACGCGGACGAGTCAATTCCGGCGTGGGATACGCTATCTCCATCAACCAGATCAAAAACTTCTTGGGCCATCTCTACGCCGGCCTGGACGCTGACCATGCCACTTTGGGAGCCATTGTGCAAACGGCGGCCGAGGACGCCCCTCTCTCCCAAATGGTGATCACCCAGATGCTGGAAGAATCCGATGCCTACCGCCGCGGCTTGCGCAGCGGCGATCAACTGGTCTCCTTTGCCGGCCGCATCGTGACCAGCACCAACCAATATAAAAACATCCTGGGCATTTTCCCCAAGGAATGGCGCGTGCCCATCGTCATCCGCCGCAATAATGAACGGATGGAACTCCTGGTGCGCCTGATGGGCAATTTGCCCCAAGAGATTGAACCCGGAAAACGCCCTGTTCCGGAGAAGCCCCCCGTTCCTATTCCGCTTCCCGGCAAGGAACCGCGAGCCTTACCCCCTAGCCCTGCTGCCCAACTGTACAAACCCAAAAAAGGGTATGCCAACTGGTACTTCAACGAATTGGAACGAGACAAGCTGCTCTCGGCTTTCCGCAAGCATGGCGACTTCAGCTCCCTGGCGGGAAACTGGACCTTGGAAGGCCAGTATCAGCGGGGCGAGCAGAAGGGCAACTTCCGCTGCGAAATCCTCACGAGCGGGGAAGAACCGCTGGTGAAGATGCTCCTGAACGCCTCCTATGAATTGGCCCCCTTGAAAACGTCCGATCCCGCTTTGCTCCGGGAACCTGTCGGCAGCGGGGGCCTGATGGCCGCCCTGTACCACTATCAGCGCCTGCTGACTCAAGGACCCAAAGGGTTTGAAGGGGAATGCGCCCACGGCGGCCACGAACCCTTCTACCCCTTCCCGCTGGAGGGCCCGCCTCCCGGCTCGCTTGCCAGCCTGCGTGTCGATTGCGCCGTCCTACGGACCCGGCATGGTGCCGTCGAGTGCAAGTGGTACTTCGACCGCAAAGACTCCCGCCTGCTCGGCTTTGAAACTTACACCACCAAGGACTCCGACCCCTGCGAAGTTTACTGCCACGACTACCGGCCGGTCGAGGGACGCCTGTTGCCCCACCGCCTGGAAGTCCGCCACGGCGACCGCCGCTATGCCGTCATTACCGTCGAGAAATACTCCTTCTCGGCTCCGCCGCGCTGAAATACCCGTGCAAATAAAGACGCGGGGGTATGTACCGCGGATACACCCATGATCCCTCACGGTGAGAACAAGCAATAATCCTCAACCCCCAAACTAGTGAAACACGACGAATACGAGCCTCTGGACAACGTCTCCCTTTCGCCCTCTTTGGAAGTGATGGACGACCATGACCCGTACCTGGACCGGTTTCTGCCATCGACTGGCTGCTTGGGGACTAGGCTTTTGGCTAGGATTCAGCTTGTGGCTATCGGCAGGTCCGCTTCTGGCAGCCGACCCATTCCATGAAGTGGCGGAAAAAACGAACAAGAAGTTGGTCAAGCTCTTCGGGGCGGGCGGTTTCTCCCGGCTCAATAACTTTGGCACAGGGATTATTGTCAGCCGCGAGGGGCATATCCTGACCGTGGCCAGTCAATTGCTGGACACGCCTGATCTGGTGGTCCACCTCTACGACGGCCAGCGGTTGCGCGCTCAGGTGCTGGTGATCGAACCGGAGTTGGATGCTGCCCTGTTGAAGATTCGCGTGGAAGGAAAGCGGCCCGATGAACCCTCCGGTTTGGACCTGGATTATTTCGATATCGAGGAGGCTGCCCGCCGGCCGCGTGCTCAGGTAGGCGACTGGGTCCTGGCTCTCAGCAACACCTTCGAGATCGCCTTGCGTGATGAGCCGCTCAGCCTGCAACGGGGCGTCATCATGGCCTACACGAAGATGGCCGGCCGCCGCGGAGTCTTCGAGTTTCCCTACACCGGCGAAGTGTACATTGTGGACGCCATCACCAACAACCCCGGTGCCGCCGGCGGTGCCCTGATTGATCGCAAAGGGAATCTTCTGGGAATCATTGGGCGGGAATTGCGGAACACACTCAGCGACACCTGGATGAACTATGCCATTCCAGTGCAGGCCAGCGTGGAGCTGAAAATCCGCGAACTGGTCAAGGACAACCAAGGCCGCGAGAGCGAACAGGAACGGACAGTCCGGATTTCCTTGCCGGAATTCGTCCAAAAGGGGATGCGAGGAGAGTACAAGCCGATCTCCCGGCCGCGGACCGTAGCTGGCGAAGGCGGCTGGCATGGGATCATTTTTGTGCCCAACATTCTGGAGCGCACGCCCGCCTATGTGGAGGATGTGGTGCCCGGTTCCCCCGCCGCTCAAGCCGGCTTGAGACCCGATGACCTGATCAGCTTCGTCGATGGGGAACCCGTGGTGAGCATCAAGGCCTTCCAGGAATGGATTCGCAAGAACACACGACCCGGCACGACCATCCGCCTGGAGGTCCGCCGCGGCGAGGCCTTGCAAACCGTGGAACTGACGTTGACGGCCCCTCCCTCCTCGCGCCCGCAACCGCCGCGCCAGCCTTCCCCTGCCCCGGACCCCAAGACCCCGCCGTCCCCGCTAGTGCCCAAAAAGAACCCCTAGGACTCACGCTTTCCACCCTGGTTTTTGGGATTTGCATGACCCGGATTCGCCTGTTCGAGACACCACCCATGATGACCATGACACGGCACACCCTCTGGCTCACGGTCCTGATCGGAATGTCCGGCTTGGCTGCGCCAGCGGCGCGGGGCCAGACTCCGGGCAACTCGACGGATGTCAACGAGGCCACCGAGCGCGCTCTCAAAGCCGCTGCGGCTCGTGTGGCTCCGTGTGTGGTCAAAATCGACACCGTCGGCGGAACCGAAGTGATCCCCGGCGGAGGCAAGAAAGGGCCGCCTGGCAAAGGGGGCATCATCCGCAAGGGAACCGGCCCCACCACGGGCTTGATCGTCTCACCTGACGGCTACATCATCACCAGCTCTTTCAACTTTGCCCACAAGCCCACCGACATTTACGTGACCATCCCCGGCAAGTCCACCCCCTTCGTTGCTAAGGTGGTCGCTCACGACCACAGCCGCATGCTGGTCTTGTTGAAGGTCAATGCGACGGACCTGCCCGTTCCTGCGCCGGTGCTTAAGGGAGAAATCCAGGTCGGGCAGTGGGCCATCGCTTTGGGCCGCACTTCGGACCCCGACATCGAACATCCTCCGTCGATGAGTATCGGCATCATCAGCGCCCTCAACCGAATCCACGGCAAGGCAATCCAGACGGATGCCAAGACATCCCCCGTGAACTACGGCGGGCCGCTGGTCGCTGTTGATGGCCGTGTCTTTGGCGTGATCGTTCCCATGTCCAGCCGTGCCGAGGGAGAGACCGCCGGCGTGGAATGGTATGACTCCGGGATTGGCTTCGCCGTGCCGTTGGAAGACATCCTGCGCGTCTTGCCGCGTATGAAGCAAGGCCAGGACCTCCGCCGCGGCCTGTTGGGCATTACGCCCCAAAGCACCGATCTCTACTCCGCTCCGCCAGCGATCGGTTCGATTATGCCGGATTCGGCAGCGGCTCGGGCCGGCCTGCAAGTCGGCGACGTCATCCTGGAAGTCAACGGCAAACCCGTGCCCCATTACATCGCCTTGCAGCACCTGCTTGGCCCCCTTTACGAAGGAGACACCATCCGCCTGAAGGTCCGCCGAGGTGACAAGGAGCTGACTTTTCCCCAAATCACGTTGTTGGGCAGTAGTCCGGCCTTCGTCATGGCCTTCCTGGGAATCCTGCCGCTTCGAGATGATCCGGGACCGGGAGTGGTGGTGCGCTACGTCTATCCCAACAGTCCCGCCGCAGCCGCTGGCCTGCGCAGCGGCGACCGCATTCTTAAGTTCGGCCCCGCCGATGCCAAGGTTCTTCCCCCTGTAGCCAATCGGGCTGCCCTGCATAGCTTGTTGCAACGCCTCCCGCCTGGCACAGAAGTGAAGCTGGAAATCCAGCGTCCCGCTGGCAAGGATGCCCCCCCCAAAGCTCCCCAGCCTGATCCTGCCAGCCCGCCGGACTCCAAGGAGGCTCAGACTCCCAAAGATGACTCCAAGCCCGGCAGCGATCCCAAGGCCACACTGACTCTCAAAGCCAAACTCATCCCCATGCCGGATGTGTTACCGGAGCAATTGCCCCTGCCCTCTTCGGCTGGCCGGGCGCTAGAAAAGCCCAAGGGTGCTCCTTCCGTTCCCTTGCCTCCGGGTTTTCCCAAGGGTCCCCTGCCGATCCCCAAAGGCCCACCAACCCCGGCTCCTAGCCCCCGCGAGGGAAGCAGTCTGTCCCTTCCTCCGGCAACTCCTGAGTATCGTCCTGGAGGAAACGGCGAGTTGGCGGAGAAGTGGGCCGGCACGCCCGTGCTTCCGGTGCTTGCTCAAACTCCGCAACAGCCGCCATCGTCTAGCCGGTCTGAGGACCCCCCAGGAGGCAAACCGGCGGATAAACCCAAGGTGGAAACCGGCCTGCTCCAGCGACTCAACGAAGCCCTGGGGCGGGAATACTGGCTTTACATCCCGGACAACTACGATCCGAATATCTCTCACGGCCTGATCGTCTGGTTCCACGACCGCGGCCCTGCTAAAGATCATGAACGCCTCAGTGCCCTGTTCCGGGAGTTCTGCGAGGATCACCATTTCATTCTGATGGGCCCCAAGTCGGCCAGCCGGGACGGTGCCTGGCTGCCCAGCGAGATGGACTTTGTCCTGCAAGATGTGCGTGCGGTGCTGAGCGCTTATACCATCGACCGCAATCGCATCGTCGCCCACGGAGCCGGTCAGGGAGGGCAAATGGCTTTTTACGTCGGCTTCAATGCACGGGACCTGTTCCGCGGCGTGGCCGTGGTCGGCGCTACGTTGGGCACAAACCCCAAAGAGAACCTGGCGAATCAGCCGCTGTCCTTTTTCATTGCCGCCGGGGACAAGGACCCAGCCTTGGCCGAAATTAAGGAAAGCGTCCAGCTTCTGCGCGAGCGCCGCTTCCCCCTCATCTATCGAGAAATGAAGAATATCGGCCGGGAATACCTCGATGCCGACGCCTTCCACGATCTGCTGCTCTGGCTGGATTCCTTAGACCGCCTCTAGGGAAGGGACCGACCCCCTGACAGAAGCTGAGCCATTTC
Source organism: Thermogemmata fonticola (assembly GCF_013694095.1). Lineage (NCBI taxonomy): Bacteria > Pseudomonadati > Planctomycetota > Planctomycetia > Gemmatales > Gemmataceae > Thermogemmata > Thermogemmata fonticola. Next base: position 26,465 of record NZ_JACEFB010000008.1, read on the forward strand.
ATGGCGTGCAATGGCCTCACGCCATCGCTTCCCGCCCTTGGCTTAAACCGAAATACTAGCACTCCGGAAGGCAGCTCTTCCTCGACTTTCGAGGATCGGCGCCGGTACCTTTCCTGCCGCGGGCAAGTTCAGCCTTCAAAGTCGCGGGCAAAGGCGGCGGCATTCAGTTCTTGCCCCGTGGCGTGTCGAGTTAGGGCATTCCAGGGCATCGTCCGGCCCGGAGCGATCACCTTGTGCTTCATGAACTCGCCCACTCGCTTGTCACCCACATAGACCACTTGTTTGGGGTCCGCTCGGAACACTTCGCGGGACAAAGCATGATGTACTTGCGAGGCGAAGAGCTGCCCCATCATGTAATTGTGGTAATAGACGGGTGCCGAGCAGATGTGAATCTTGCTCGCGTAGTCTGGGGCGTTGCGTTGCGGCGGACGGCGAAGCTGCTGATATTCTTCGACCAAGTCCCACCAGAGGCGGTTGAGGTCCTGCTGCGGATTCTCATACATGCTCTTCTCGAAGCGAAGCATGACTTGGCACCAGCGGCTGAAGATGAGCAGGCCGTTGCGCTGGACTTTTTCCGCAGCGGCGGCGAAAGCGGCGGCGTCGTCCAGCTTTACCCCCATCTTTTCCAGCCACAGGCGTGACTTGGAGAACCGCTCCATCTGCATCGCCACCCCTTCCGTGGTGAGGATATGGGCCGCATCCCGCAGGACGTAGGGAACCGTGGCTGGAATGTAAAGACTGGAATACACTGCATGGCCCAATTCGTGCAACATGGTTCCCATCCATAGCTCATTGGGCACGATGTTGGCCAGCACGCGCACATCCCCTTCCCGATCGATGTCGATGCAGAACGCATGCGGGCTTTTGCCCTTCTTCTCATAAAGGTCGCTCTGGGCCAGCACTCGATCCACAGGCAGGCCGATGCCTGCGTAAAAATCACGGCACAGTTGCAGAATGTCCGCCCGGCGATACGGAGCATCCAAGTCGGCATCAAAGACCGCCGGCGATTCCTGGAAGAAGGGATCATGATAGTGCCAGGGCATCAGCTCCTTGGGGCTGAGATTATAAGTCTTGGCCAAGCGGGTATCGATTTCCGCCTTGGCACGCTCGAAGGGTTGGCGGGTCAACTTGTCCAGCTCGTCGAAGAGCTTGACGATTTGAGCGCCATCCTGCTCATTGAGGTGGAGCATCATGGCGTGGTAGTTGGCGAAGCCGAGTTGGCGGGCGGCCTGATTGCGGAGCTGAACCAGTTCCGCCAGGTCTGCTGCGACGACAGCGCCGACTCCCTTGCTGGCCTCCCATACTTTGCGGCGTTCCTCCGAGCTTTTCGACTCCTTGAGCACCGCCCGCACGCGGCTATCGGTCCACTCTTGCCCATCGACTTTGGGCCGGTACACGTTGAAGGCCTGCTCGACCGCATTCGCCTTGGCCGTGATCTTGCGCAACAATTCCGGCGGCACCTGCTTTTCCAAGTACTGCAAATAGAGCAGATCGATTTGCCGGACAATCAAGGGATCCGCGAGGCGTCCCGCATCGCGCGCCGTCTTTAGCTCCTTGAGGCGGGCAAATGTCTTGGCGTCCGACAGGACGGCGTCGATCTTGTTCTGCAACTCCTCCTTGCGCTTGAAATCTTCATCCTTGCCGCTGATATTGGCATCCCACCAGGCCCGCGCCGCGGCGACCTCCAAGGGGCGGAGCTTCGCCTCGTGCTGCGCAATGAACTCTTTGGCGGCTGCCAAGGGGTCCGCCTGAACCGCCGCCAGCCATTCGGCTGCTGCCATGCTGCTCACAACTCCTCCTCCCCAAACCAGAAATTGACGGCGAGTCAACGCCGCTTTCCCATCACCATGATGAAACGGGCCCATAGGATTCCTCCGGCTGCGAACGATGCCACAGATGTTGCAAACGATTCCACAGAGGGCACGGACTCCATCCTACCTTGTCTGAACAATTCCCCGATGCCACAGAGGGCCGCTCGAATTCTCAGCAGTCCCTTTTCCTCCCAGGCTCCTGGGCGCACAGGCCATCGTTTCCTGGCTTCCCAAGCACCGGCGGGGATGGAACTCCCCTGCAGCGGATTCACGTAGCATAGACCCATTTTCCCAGCCAGACAGCGGGGAGCAACAGAAAAAGAAGAATCAAGCCAGGTAACCCTACAAAGGCGACGGCCAGGACGGCGTCCAATAGGATTAGGCCGCGCAGGCAGCGGGTGACCGCCGCTTGCACAATCGGGGGCTGGGGTTGACGTATTGCCGTCACCAGAGCATCCCCCAGATACACGCCGAAAGCTGCCAGCAAATAAGGGAACAAGACACTGCCGCTCTGTTCCGGAAGGCGGGCACGCAGGGTCAAAGCCAGTAGCAGTGCTCCCACGATGAGGGCCGCCGCAACCCGCAGTTGTCCCGGCTCGCTCCGCCCCTCCTCCCGCCGTGCAAGCCAGGTCACGCCCACGATGTAGAGGCCGACCACCGCCGCCAGATGCAAGCGCCACACCCAGGGCAAGGCGTCGCCGGGAATTAAGGAGACTCCCAGGAGGACATTCCCAAAACGGCATCCCCCCATCAGCCACGGCCCAATCCAGGTGGCTTTCCACACTCCGTCATACAGCATGATGAGCATAGCCAGAAACGTGGCTATCCAGCCCGGATGCTCGAATCCCACCTCCAGGCTCAGTCCCTCTCCGGCAGCCACTCCCCAGGCGGCGGCGATTCCCGCGATCAACAAGCCGCTGCCGAGCAGAATGGCAGCACGTGTCGACACACGCCGGGAGGGCAAAGGCCGCTGGGGGCGGGTGCGGGCATCCTCGTGGCGATCGAAGATGTCATTCCAGACCATGCCAGCCAGGTACAGGCTTCCCGAAGCGACAAACAGGCCAGCCCAGGCCAGCCAGGATCGCTCCGTATCTGCCGCCAAAGCCTCAAAGACCATCACCCCCAAGGCGATATCCGCGAAGGCCGTAAAAACATTGGGAAGCCGCAACAGTTGAGCATACGCCAGCCAACAGGAGCGTGTCATGCTATTGGTATATCGAGGGCGTAAGGGGCGGGACCGCTGTCTGCTCCCACAAATTGTCCCCCTCGGATCACATCGGCTTCGGACGTGATAACCCGGACATCATGGATTCCCTCGGCGGTCAGGCGGCCATACGCCTCCCACACATGGACTTCCTCCGGCAAAATCAGCAGCACACTGACGGCGAATCCCAAACGGCGGAGCAGACCCAAAGCGACCGACGCTTCCACGGGGACTAGGGGCAGAATGGCCAAGATGGTCGCATCACGGGGCAGGCGAGGTGCCATCAAGGACACCATCGCTCCGAAGGTTAGGCCATCATTCAACTCCAGGCGTGCCAGGGTTTCCCGCACTTGGATCAACTGATCGACTCCCCGCCGCGTCTCCACGACCACAGGGCGCAGCCGCAGTTCCGCTTGCCCTAAAGCGTAGCGCTGATGCAGCCGATCCCGGTCCTGCTCCACCGCCGTTGGGCTGGCCGCCTGCTGGCTTTCTTCGCGAATCCGGGCCGCGGCATCCCGACCGTTGCTGACCAAACCCAGGGGCTGTTTCTGCAAGGACAAGGCATAGGCCAGGCTCGCCGCCGTGGTGATCGCCAACTCGGAGCGATATGGCTCGCTGCGCGCGGGATAACTCCCTCGGTGAAAATCTAGCAGCAGTGTTGCTCCCGCCAGGCTGGTCGGTTCATACACCCGGCAGTGCAACTGTCCCATCCGGGCCGTCACCTTCCAGTGCACCCGTGACAAGGGGTCACCCGTCTGATACTCGCGCACACCGGCAGTGCGGGTGGGGTCCTCGAAGAGGCGGTGATGCAGTCGAATTTCCCCGATGGGCCGGCGGGAAATGAAATCGTAGCGTTGGATAGGTAACATCCGCGGCAGCACCAGGATGTACACAGGCTGGCCCACCACCCGGAAGCGGCGATGCAAGCCGAACACGTCCCCGCTTTCCAGAAGCGTCGGGCCGATCGGATAGTAGCCGCGCCGCAAAAAAGTGATGCGGTAACGGAGGGTTCGTTCCTGTCCCGGTCCCAGGCTCACGACCTGCAAGCGGCTCCCCTTCACTTGGACGGCGGGGGGGCGCTGCCGCCAAAACTCCTCCGGCACGAAATCTTCCACCAACACCCACAGAATGGGCCAGTACCCGGCGTTGCGCACGTGCACGGTGACTTCGAGGGAGTCCCCGACCTCCCGCGGCTCCACTTCACACTGCCGCACAGCTGCCAAGTCCTCGATCCAGCGGCGGGACAACCAGCGGGACAGCACGTAACTGCCCAGGACCACATAGCCCGCAAAGGCCGCCAAACCGGCCTGGAGGACCAACGCCAGCCCCACCAACAGCACCAAAATCAGCACCCACCGCATGGGCAGTACTCATCCTCCGCATCACGGGTATCCGGCCGCGAATGATTCTCTCCTCATCTTTCCCCTCGTTCTTCGCTACCTCTTCGGCGTATCGATGGCGGGCAAGGGGAAATCGGGATGGGGTGTATGCTGCTCTTGCATCAAGCGCTCCAGCCGTGCCGCCACTTCCGGATGTTGGGCAGCCAGATCATGCTTTTCCCCTTCATCCTGTCCCAAATGGTACAACTCGGTCTTGATTATCCCGCGGGCCAAGTTCTGCCGGACGGCCTTCCACTCGCCGGCAATAATCGCCTGCTGGCCGCCGTAACCCGGAAACTCCCAGTAGAGGAACTGGTGCAATTCCTGCTTTCCCTTCCCGCAGAGTGTTGGCCAGAAACTGATGCCATCGATGGGATGGCGGACTTCAATACCGGCCGCCTCGCAGATCGTCGGCAATATGTCAGGGAAGTAAAAGCGATGGCGGCAAACCGATCCCGCGGGAATCACGCCCGGCCAGGAAGCAATGAAGGGAACCCGGATACCGCCTTCGTAAAGGCTCCCTTTCAGACCCCGTAGAGGTCCGGCGGATTGGAAGAAGACGGAATCCGCCCCGCCCACATTGTGCGTCGGTCCATTGTCACTGGTGAACAGAACGAGGGTCTTCTTTTCCAGTCCCAACTCCCGCAGTTTGGCCACAATCCGCCCGACACTCCGATCCATTCGGGTGACCATCGCGGCGTATCCAGCACGCGGCGTGGGATGGGGCAGATATCCCTTACCCCCCGTATAAGGCGGGTCTTCCCCCAGCTTGCCGCGATACTCCTTAAGGGAATCCTCTGGGACCTGAATCGCTACATGAGGCACGATAAACGGCAGATACAGAAAGAAGGGGCGATCTTTGTTCCGCTCCAGAAAGGCCAACGCCTCCGCCTCGAAGAGGTCCTGCGTGTATTGCCGTCCTGTCTTCCCGTCATTCCCTGGTAAATCCACCCGCTGGCCGTTGCGATACACGTAGGTGGGGTAATGACTATGGGCATGGGCTTGGCAGTTGTAACCGAAGAAATAGTCGAAACCTTGCTTGAGGGGACTGCCCGTGGTGTCCCAGTTGCCTAATCCCCACTTGCCCATTGCCGCCGTGACGTAACCCTTGCTCTTGAGCAATTCGGCCAGGGTCACGTCCTCCGCTCGCAAAGGGAACTGGCCTTCCTGCCCTTTGCGGTACTGCCGATTGTCGCGCACGGTAGCATGCCCCATGTGCCGCCCGGTCATCAAAGCACAGCGGGAAGGAGCGCAGACAGCACTCCCGGCATAAAAATGCGTCCACTTCATGCCCTGGGCTGCCAGTTGATCGATGTGCGGCGTCCTGATCTTCGTCTGGCCGTAACAGCCCAGCTCATAGCACCCCAGATCGTCTGCCACAATGAGCACAATGTTGGGCAACACTTCCTGGGCCTGGGCGGGGGACACTGCCCATTCCCCTATCACTGCCAGCAGCAGCACGCCATTGGCGATTCCGTATCTCATCGCTTTCTCCTTGCACGTGCAGGTTAGGTTCTAGACACATGGGACCGCCACGGCCGCCACGGAGTGGGTGCGGCAAGCATATCCGGCAGAGGAACATGGAATCTCGCGGCCTGGCCGGAAGGCCTGCCCCCACAGACCGCACCACCGCCACCTTGGCTGTATTTCCCTTCCGCTGCCTCTTCCTCCCGGATCATACCCTCCGTCCTCCTCTCAACGGGCGAAGTAGTCCTCCGCCAGAGCGCGCTGGCGATCCGTCACAGGAACACGGACATCGGCGACCAACTCCTGTACCACCAGTTGGGGCGTCCGCTTGCGCAACCGGCTCTCCGGTTTGAGGATGAGGCGATGGGCCAGCACGGGAATGGCGAGGCGCTTGACATCATCCGGCACGACAAAGTCGCGTTCCTGGATCGCGGCCAAGGCTTGAGCGGTCCGATAGAGCGCCAGCGTGGCCCGCGGACTGGCACCTAGCAGAACATCCTCATGTTCCCGGCTGGCATGGATGATGTCCAGAATATACCGGCGCACCTTCTCATCCACGTGCACGTCCCGCACGGCAGCTTGGGCGGCCAGAACCTCATCGGCTGTCGCCACGGGTTTGATCTCGTCGATCGGATGGCCTTTCTGAAGCCGCTGGAGCATCTGGCCTTCTTCTTCCAAAGTCGGATAACCCAGCGACAGCCGCACCAGGAAGCGGTCCAACTGAGCCTCCGGCAGGGGAAACGTTCCTTCCTGATCGATGGGGTTTTGCGTGGCGATCACCAGAAAGGGAGGCTTGAGCAGATAGGTCTGGCCGTCCACACTCACGCGCCGCTCGGCCATCGCTTCTAACAGCGCCGACTGCGTTCGAGGCGTGGCTCGGTTGATCTCATCAGCCAGCAATGTCTGGGCGAAAATCGGACCAGGGCGAAACTCGAACTCGCCGCTTTTCTGATTGAAGATCGACACCCCCGTCACATCGCTCGGAAGCAAGTCCGGCGTGCATTGCAACCGCTTGAAGGTGCATCCCACGCTCCGCGCCAGGGCGCGGGCCAACATGGTCTTGGCCACACCGGGCACATCTTCCAGCAAAATATGTCCCTCGCTCAAATATGCCGCCCAGGCTATCATCAGCACCGTGCGCTTGCCGATGATGACCTTCTCCATGTTCGCCAAAACACGCTGCGTCAGCTCTGCCACCTCGTGGACCGTCATCCCTTTCTCCCTTGCCCGATGTCCGACGCTTACCCTTGTCCTCTCCCCCAACCTTGGACGAGTTCGTTGCCGTTGATTCCCAGTCCCAACTCTGCCCTTATCTTACCACTCTTGCTCCTCAAAACCTGCCCGACTCGTAGAAATAGACCTTTGGGGACAACTTCGATAACCTCGGCCCCTTTCCCTCACGCGCGCTGGCAAGGGATGCCCCATGCCACCAGCCATTCGATCACGTGATTCATCCCCCCGCTGGATGCGATCAGCCGGGATTCGCCGGCTCACCTTTCTCCTAAAGGCCCCAGGGAACAGCCCCGCCGCAGGAACACCCCGTGCAAGCCGCAGAGAAATCGTGTATGTTGAATGTTAGGAGGATAAGAAAATTATGGAGCCATCTGCAACTCGGCCTACGCCGAAAGTCACTCGTCCTCACATTCCATCGGGGCACCCATCGATGCGTGGCTGGCGCAGTACATTTCTGATTGGGACATTGGCCGCGGGGTTATTGCTGGCCGCGTTGGCATTCCTCCGCACCACCCCCACCGATTCCTGGCCGTCGCCCCCTCCATCCGCTTCACTGGACGATGTACCCCGTGGCGATCCCCACGCACCCCCTGCCGATCCCCCACCCGTTTCTTCCTTCGTCAGGAACACTTCCTCGGATCAAAATTCCACGTCCTCCACCGAGGCTCTCGAGGTGGGATCAGCCGGTATGGAAACACCCACAGGAGCGACCCAAGAGGACAAGCCGGAACCCCTGCCCGAATACCCCAAATTGAATCCTCAGAATACCCTCACGGCCTTGAATCCAGAGAAAACTCTCTTTGCCGAAATTGGCGTAGTCGATGGGAAGAAGAAAGTCATCCGGGTCGGCTTGGTATGCGAGGTTTGTCTGCGGGAAGGTCCTCTGGAAGTGTTTCTGTGCAAGAAGGGAACCAAGGAGCACGAAGGGATCGTCCGAGTCGATGCGGATGCCCAATTCATCCATGCCGCTTTGGAGGCGGCGGGAGCCAAACCTGGTAAACCCACGCAATTTGTCAATCCGACCACCGAGCAGCCAGAATACAAGCCGGCCACGGGTGACAAGATCAAAGTCCTCGTCCACTACCGCCACCGCGGTCAGACACGCACCCATCCCGCCCAGGAGTGGATCTGGGACCGTAACAAAAAGATGGTTCTTCCCCACGATTGGGTCTTCGCAGGCAGCGTCACCATCGTGGACCCGGATACGGGCCGGAAATTCTACGGTGCCAACAGCGGCGACATCATCAGCATCTCGAACTTCCCCTATTCCCTTCTGGAAATCCCCGCGGAAATCTCCAAGGACGATGCCAACCTCACCTACGAAGCCCGGACGGCTCAAATCCCTCCGCTGTGGTCCAAAGTCTGGGTCATCCTGCAACCCGCCTCAGCGGATAGCTCTGGCCGGTGATCAATTGCTAGTCCATTCCTTCCAAACGAATCTGGAAAAGGTGTGCTGAGCTTTTCCCCGCAACATTCCCCGAGCCTACAAACCTGCAAACGGTCGACTGATTGTGCCGGAAGAGAGGGAGAAGGGCCGTATTCGGATGCGATCCTGGCTGCAAAGCGCCAATGGCCAAGCGCCGGTAGGATTCATTCATCCCCCAGCGGAGGCATCATTTCCCGACGCATCATTCCCCCCGATAACGGACGACGTTCCTAAATAGGGGATTAAGGGATTAGGAAAAAAGAATCGGTCTGCCGACAGCCTCTCCCCCCGCCGACAGACCGATTGCGGCTCTCGCCATTGGGGTATAGGCAGTTGCCGTGCCAATCCTTCCGATCCGCCGATTTTCTGCTAAGGGGGCGACAATTTCCTGGGAATCGTTGGGGTTTTCGAGTGGGGGAAGGAATGAGGCTACTCAGAGAGCCGCGAATTCCTTTGCTAGCATATTGAGCACGATTGCATTGAAAGAGTGCAATCCTGCCGCACATGGCATCAATGGACCGATTTCACGGGCTGCACTCGGTTGGGTGTATTGCACTTGTCTGAGGAGTTCGCCTCACCCTGTGGGACGGCCAGAGCTGCGGATTCCGAACCCGATCGGCTTTCCGTCTGGGAATTGCCGTTGGTTTCGCCCTCCTTCCGGAAGCGAGCGTGGAGCGAGTCCCAGTCTATGATGAGGCGTCCTCCCTGCTTTTCATGTTGCTTGGCCCAGTTGACCAGAAGCTCGAAACAGGCGTGATCGATGTAGGTCAGATGTTTGAGATCCACATGCAGTTCCACATCGGGCCGGATGTTTTCCAGAACGGCGGCGAGTTTCGGCAAGCGGAGGAATGTCGCGGCCCCTTCCAGGCGGAGCCAGGCCCGTTGGTGCTCCGGCTGCTCGATCAGGTGAACCCCCAAATGACTGACCCGGTAGAGCAGTTGCAGCAGGGCCAGGCCAATTCCGGCCAAGATACCTGTGAGCAAGTCTACGACTATCACCGTTCCCAATGTGACTGCATAGGTCGCCACTTCCCCCTTACCGACCTCCCAGAGCGCACGGATGGCTTTGGGATTGAACAGTTTCCAGCCGGTATAAACGAGAATGGCGGCCAGACTGGCAATGGGAATGTGGCGCAAAACCTCCGGGAAGAACCAGGCAAAGATCAACAACCACAGGCCGTGCAGGATGGTGGAAAGTCGGGTTCGGGCGCCGGCGAGGATATTGGCTGTGGTGCGGACAATCACCCCTGTCATCGGCAAAGCACCGAGCAATCCACAGCAGATGTTTCCTACTCCTTGGGCCGCCAATTCCCGATCGTAGCGGGTGCGAGGAGCATGTTGTTGCAAGGCGTCCGCAGCGGTGGCCGTCAGGAGGGACTCCGCACTGGCCACAAAGGCAAGGGCTACTCCCGCCAGGATAATGGACCCATCCAAAAGTTTGGGCCACAGATCCGGCGTCGGCAGTTGGATGGCATCCAATAGGTTGTCCGGCACACTGATAAACTTCACTGACAGGTTAAGGGCATTGACGACCAGACTGGCCAAAATCACCCCAACCAGCGGCGCAGGGAAGAATCGCAGCCGCCGGGGAGCCAAAACCGACCACGCCACCACCGAGAGAATGGTCAGGACCCCTGTGAGGGCCGCCGCCTGGTGCGGTCCTTCCGTCAGGCCTTTCCACACTGCCTCTGGAATCGTGTAGAGATTGATTATGCCTCCGAATTCGACGCCCGTGCCCGGCGGAGTGTCATCGACCATCACATGGAATTGGGCTGCAAAAATCAGCACGCCGATCCCGGCCAGCATCCCCTGAATCACCGCCGGGACCACAGCCCGAAAAATCTGCCCCAAACCGAAGGCCCCGGCCAGGAGTTGCACCACCCCCGCGATCAAAACAATCACTCCCAACGTGGCAAAACCATAATCCGCGATGTATTGCCCGACGATCACCGCCAACCCTGCCGCCGGCCCGGAGACTTGCAAGGGACAACCCGCCAACAGGCCGACCAGGACGCCGCCGATGATGCCGGTGATAATACCCACCGCCGCTGCCCGGTCCTCCGGAACTCCTGAAGCAATGGCAATACCCATACACAGGGGCAGGGCCACAAGAAACACCACGATCGAGGCTAAAAAGTCAGCCCAGAGTGTGGACCAGCGCGATGCTCTTGTTGACACCATTGTTCCTCTCCATCGATCAATGTTGGGGGGTATCTCCGCAACTCAGGCACTCAAACCATTCCTTGGCGAATACGTGTTCGCAGTCACGTGTTCGCCTGCTCAAGCCGGACGCGTTCTCAACGGCCCGAATCGTCCCATGCCGATCCTGCGGGGTAATATCCCTCTCGCATTCCGGCACCCCTTGCGGACGAGCCGAAGGCGGTTACACACTCTCCACGGCGGAATCCCGTTTACAGGTCCACACACGCGTGGCGTACTCCTTGAGGCGAGGCAAGGGGCGGTTCGTGGGACCATCCCGATGTGGCTTCGCGGTCCCTTCGCAGGAGTTCGAACTGACCAGACGAGGAGTCATAGGCGAAGACCTCGCCGGTCTCCATTTTGTACACCCAGGCGTGGAGGGTCAGTTGCTGCGAGGCGAGAGCGGCAGCGACGGCGGGATGAGTGCGCAAATGCTCCAGTTGCACGAGCACGTTCTCTTGGACCACCACGCGCCGCTGCTTATCAGGAGGAAGATGCTGATAACACGTGCGGACAATGCTCGCGGATGCCTGAGCGTACCCTAACCATTGGCGCACACTCGGCAGTTCCGCCGTCATCTCGATATCCATGACAGCATTCATGGCGCCACAATTCGTATGCCCGCACACCACGATGTGGGGAATCTTCAAAACCTTCAGGCCATACTCCACCGTGGCAGCCACACCGCATGACGTTCCCGGCACATAGGGCGGGATGATATTGCCCGCATTACGGATCACGAACAGATCGCCGGGGTCCGTTTGGCATATGAGGTCCGGCACCACGCGCGAGTCCGAGCAGGTGATGAACAGCGCTTGGGGAGCTTGCCCCTCCGCCAGCTTGCGGAAAAAGTCCTGCCGCGGAGCGAACACCATATCTTGGAAGCGGTGAATTCCCTGAATGAGTTTTTGCATGTCAATGACTCCTCCCAACGTTTTGTCCGTATATCTTCCCAGCAGTCTCGCATCCCCGCCGCCTGTCCCTGGGGACAGAACGACACACTATATTCCGCCCATATTCCCACTTCGTAACGGCGTCTAGCTGTTCCACGGGTTGTGGAAACCTCGCCCTCGCCCAAAATTAGGCCAGGGGTACACTTGGCGGGACAAAACTACTAGAAAGGGAGTCTAACAAAGATAGGGAGCGCCTAGACCGTTGCAGAACGGATCCGGCCAGGCCAGAGACATAGGCCTGACACACGACAGGAGATACCGCAGAGCAGCAGACGATGAACGAGCTGGCAAATGTTTCCTACACTGGGAAGCGCGAGGATGATCACGCCGGATGCGGTCCGAGGAATGGATTCCCTTGTGCTGGTGCCGCCAACCGTCGGACGTTCGCTGTTCCTCTTCCTCCTCGCTCTCATTCACTGGAGCAGGAACACTGGGTAGCTTAGTATGGAGAGGCGCACTGTTGGGTCGGGTCACGAGCCGTAGGAATGGGACGGCCCGGCTGCCCAAGAGGGACAAAACACAAGCCATGACTGCCAGCCAGTAAAGCGCTGACCGCAACCGTTGGCTTCGTGTCTGCCTCATTGCACTTCTCACCCTCCCTCGCCATCCCAGCGGCATCACCTCTATCCTCGGTTGATGCCATTCATTGTATAGCATCTTTGTACAATTTGCCAGCCGAGCTGGACTGACCTTGCGTGGATGCCCCCCCAGTGCGACTCCTTTGCCCCGGCCACGTTAGACTTCTCCCCCGGAAGAACAGGCCGATTTCTCTCGCGGGGCAACACGTTTTGATGGGAATGAGAGAAACTCGATCCAGCCGCGGGAGTATAAAATTGGTAACCCCCCGCATTGTCTCGAGGAAAAAGGGCGAAAAGGGGAGATGCAGCCTGGCGCTCGGCACAAGGGTGAGCATAGCCCTGCACCATCGGAAGGGGAATCCGTTCAGGTGGCCGAGAGTCATCGGAGAGGCTTGCCAACAGGTAAGGAGTAAAGAAAGAGCAGGGAGCAAGGATAGGAGAGGAGATAAGGGTAATGGCCCGTGTGGTGCTGGCGATGAGTGGAGGGGTGGATAGCTCGGCCTCAGCGGTGCTTTTACGCCGTCAGGGGCATGAGGTCATCGGCTTGTTCATGCGCACCGGCGTGCAACACCCTGGGGGGGAAGGAGCCGTCTCTCCGCGAGCCGAGCACAAGAAAGGGTGCTGCTCAGTCCAGGATGCGTGGGATGCCCGGCGAGTTGCCGACCGGCTGGGAATACCGTTTTACGCCCTCGATTTTCGGGCAGAATTTGATCGCATCATTGACTACTTTGCGGACGAATACGTGCGGGGACGGACGCCCAATCCCTGCGTGGTGTGCAATACCTGGCTCAAATTCGGCCAGTTGTGGGAGTTTGCTCGGCAATTGGAGGCCGATTACATCGCCACCGGACACTATGCCCGGATCGTCGCCGGACCGGAGGGAGCCGAGTTGCACCGAGGCGTGGATTTGTCCAAAGATCAAAGCTACGTGCTCTGGGGAATTCGGCGGGAGATTCTGGAGCATATCCTCTTCCCCGTCGGAGGATCTACCAAAAGCGAAATTCGATCCTTGGCACGGGAGGCGGGTTTGGAGCATGTGGCCAGCAAGCCGGATAGTGTGGAGATTTGCTTCGTGCCCGGCGGGCGTCCCAGCGAAGTGGTCCGCGCTCGACGGCCGGAGGCGATCCGGAGAGGGCCAATCGTGGATCGGCAAGGCCGGATTCTCGGAGAACATGACGGCATCGATCGCTTCACGATCGGCCAGCGGAAGGGTTTAGGAGTGGCCAGCGGGCGGCGGCAATTCGTCCTGGAATTGCTCCCCGAAACCCAGACAGTCGTCGTGGGAGATTACCACGAACTTCTCGCGGCCGGCTTGGAAGCGGAAGGGGTCAATTGGCTCTGTGTCCCGCCTACCGGACAAGTCGAAGGCTGGGTCAAAATCCGCTATCGCCATCCCGGTGTGGCGGCGGTCATTCGTCCTCAAGGCGAGGGGCGGGTCCTGGTGCGCTTTGCCTTGCCCCAAGCCGCGGTGACGCCGGGCCAAGCGGTGGCGTTCTACGCGGCAGATCGTCTATTGGGCGGCGGCTGGATTACCCGTGCTCTGCGGGAGTAGCCCGTGATGGAAGGCACCAGCCTGATAGCGCTCGGCGTCGTAGTCCTCTCCGCCGTGTTGATCCTCCGGGGTTGGGATGTCCGGCTGGTGCTTCTGAGCGCCGCCCTGCTGCTCGGGGCCGTCACTGGGGAATGGCCGCGAATTATACGCACCTTTCTCACCACCCTGGCCAACGAAAAGTTCGTCGTCCCGATCTGTTCCGCTATGGGGTTTGCTTATGTTTTGCGGCACACCGGTTGCGATCAGCATTTGGTGCGGCTGCTGCTGCGCCCCCTGCGGCCAGTGCGGGCCTTGCTGATTCCGGGGGTGATCCTGGCGGCTTTCATCGTCAACATCCCTGTGATCAGTCAGACGAGTACAGCAGCATGTGTCGGACCCGTGGCCATACCCTTGCTGCGAGCTGCCGGTTACTCGGCTACCACGAGTGGTGTGTGTCTGCTGCTGGGTTCATCCGTGGGCGGGGAGTTGCTCAATCCCGGAGCACCGGAGTTGCTCACGATCGCCGCTGCTAATGAAGGCCATCCGCTGGCCCCTCCGACCGAACAGGCACGGACGACTTTACCGCCGGTGGTGCTCGTCCAATTGAGCGTGGCCTTGTTGGTCTGCTGGCTGCTCTGCCGCTGGTGGTGGGAGCGAGCGGAGACAAATCAGGGGCCGCAGAACTCCGAAACTTCGACCGCACCGATCCGCCTGTCGGCGGCCCTGGTGCCCTTAGTTCCCCTGCTCCTGCTCTTTGCTACCGGTCCACCGCTGCACTGGCTGGAAATTCCCCAATCCTGGGTGGCTCCCGCTCGCCCAGATGGCTCGCGGGACCCCGCTTATCACACCCGCGTGATTGGTCTGGCGATGCTGGTAGGAGTAGCCGCTGCTGCCCTGGTGGTTCCCCAGAAGGCGAGGGATTGCATGCAGCAGTTTTTCGAGGGAGCGGGTTATGGTTTTGCGCACATAGTCAGTCTGATCGTTACGGCCCATTGTTTCGGGACGGCGATGGAAGCCGCGGGAGTGGCTCAGTCTCTGGGTCACTTAATCACTCTGGCGCCAGAGTTGCTCGTGCCCCTGGCTGCCCTCGTCCCGCTGCTGTTTGCGGCTCTCTGCGGTTCAGGTATGGCTAGCACCCAGAGCCTCTACGGTTTTTTTCACGAACCGGCCCTCGCGGTGGGAGTCGATCCGGTGGAGTTGGGAGCGTTGACCGCCGTCGGGTCTGCCGCCGGCCGCACCATGTCTCCCGTGGCCGCCGTGACCTTGATGTGTGCTCAGTTGACCGGCAGCCAGCCTTTATCCCTGGCTTGTCGCGTCTGCTGGCCGCTGCTCGCCGGCATCGCCACCGTGATCTGTCTACGCTGCTTCGCTGGGCTTTGAAGAACTCTCGGCGCGTTTCCGCAGTTTCGAATGGGCTTTGAACTCTCGCCGGAGCTTCCTCACGAGTCACGGCCGTGTTGGAATCCGTGCAGAGCTTGATTGAATAAAAGCAATCACCGCGCAGATTATATCCCGAATGTCCTTTCCGATTATATGAAAAAGGAGATGGTCCATGATACGAAGGATCGAAGTGTTCTCCTACAAATGTTTGCGTTACATTCGTCAGGATTTAGCATCTTTCCAAATCCTGGTAGGTCCCAATGCAAGTGGAAAGAGCACCTTTTTGGATACACTCGTTTTCTTGCGCGATCTCTTGAATAGCGGACTTGAACGGGCTGTGCGCATCCGGGCACGCACTCTACAGGAGCTGACTTGGCGGATGCAGTCCAACGCCTTTGAAATCGCCGTTGAGTTCGAGTTGCCACAAAGCCTCCGAAAGAACGGCAAGTTGGCCGACTATCCGCGGGTGCGTTACGAAATTCAAGTCGGGCTGAGCGATCAAGGCAGTATGACGCTTTCGGGCGAAAACCTATGGTTTCGCAAAGAGGACGAGGAACAGGTGCCTCCGCCTAAACGCTTTCCCAAGGAAAGTCGGCCACCCCAAGGAATCATTATCAAGCCGGGCCGACATACGCCATCGGGCTTTCGCAAGATCATGGGACGCACGGCAGAAGGACGGCTCTACTTTCGCTCTGAAACCACGGATTGGAATTTCCCTCTTCGTCCAAGCCGTGACCAGGCTGGCCTGGGGCTAATTCCTGAAGAGGAACGTTTTCCCGCCAGTTCGTGGGTCAGAAGATTGCTTCTGGAGAATCTTCGCTTCCTGATGCTGGATAGTCGTGCGATGCGCCATCCCTGCCCACCCGATGCTCCGGAACGTTTTCAGCCGGATGGCTCAAATCTCCCGATTGTCGTGAGTTGGATGCAAAAAAATGACCAGAGACGATTCAAGCACTGGATTGAGCATGTTCAAACCGTTCTCCCGGAAATTCAGGACATAGAAGTTCACGAACGGTCGGAGGATCGTTACCGTTATCTGGTGGCGCGCATGGTGCAGGGCACGCGTGTTCCCTCTTGGCTTCTCTCCGACGGCACCTTGCGTTTTCTGGCGCTCACACTCTTGGCTTATCTAGGAGAACCTGGCTTTTACATCATCGAAGAGCCCGAAAACGGCATCCACCCGAAAGCCCTGGAAGCGGTATATCAATCGCTCTCTTCTATTTACGAGGGGCAGGTGTTTTGCGCCACGCATTCGCCCATCTTCTTGAATCTAGCCCGCCCTGTGGAACTGTTGTGTTTTGTGCGCACCGAATCAGGAGCAACGGATGTTGTGCGCGGCGACCAGCATCCCGCTCTAGCAGCATGGAGAAAAGAGGTGACCCTAGGCGATCTGCTGGCGAGCGGAGTACTAGGATGAAAGACCTTGTTGTGCTTGTGGCAGACAAGAACATGGAGCATGCCCTAAAGGGTATTTTAGGGCGGCCCGCAGCCCTACATATCAGGCCAATCACTTTTGACATTTTCATCCACCCGCGGCGAGATCCGGGAGTTCTCAACTATGCGCCCAATTTTTTGAGACTGCACATGGCCAAATACCGCTATGCTCTCGTGCTGTTCGGGTGCAACCAAATTCTCTGGGGGTTCCCTGCCGGGCAGCTCTGCTAGTCTGGGGAAACACCTCGCGGGTTCAGCCCCCACCCCCAGAAAATCTGGTTACACCCTGCTGTTCGATCGAGAAGGATGCAGGTGCAATGAAACAGCCGAAGTGTTAGAAGAGCGAGTAAAACGTGAATTACAACAATCAGGATGGCAAAACGCAGAGGCGGTAATACTTGACCCTGAGTTGGAAGTGTGGGTATTCGTAGATTCACCTCACGTGCCGCAAGTTATCGCCGATGGTGATGAGCAGTTGTACTCACAAAAGCTCACCCATGCTGAAAAGAGTAGGCTGAACAAGCCCGCGCGGCCCAAGGAGCTTATGGAAGCATTGCTGCGGGAGAAACGAATCCCGCGCTCCTCGTCTCTCTACCTCAAATTGGCTCAAAAAGTAAGCTTGAGCAATTGCAGCGATCCCGCCTTTCTCAAGCTACGCCAGATTCTACAAGAGTGGTTTCCTCCGAGGTGAAGATTCATCGACAACAACGAGGGGGTCGCGAAGGGGAAAGGAAAGACGCCTCTCTCCCTTCGCCAAGCCGAGCGATGCCTTCAGTCCTTAGGTAGGACCGCACCTAAGGACCGCCCTTAGGAAGGGCCGCTCCCGTCGGAGCCGATTCAGCCGATTTCTTTTTCCCAATCGATCCGCGGGGCATCCGCCCACAATTCCTCGAGTTTGTAGTAGTCCCGGGTGTCAGGATCGAAGACATGCACGACGACATCGCCGTAGTCCTGGACGACCCACCGGCTGGATTCGTACCCTTCGATCCCCAAGCGGCTATCGCCGACAGCCCGCAGGGCCGCATCGGTCTCCTCGACCACGGTGTGAATCTGCCGGCGGCTGATCCCCGTGGAGATCACAAAGAAGTCGTACAGCGGGGTCAAGCCTCGCATGTCGAGGACGAGGATGTCTTGACCTTTGTTGTCGGCGGCCACCTTGGCAGCAAGACAGGCCCGATGCAGGGCACTGGGAAGAGGACGAGACAGCAGACGAGGCGCAGGAACAGTCATCACGGCGGTACTCAAGACACCTCCTTCAGGTCATGGGTTGGATTTCCGGAGGCGCTGGACGCCGGATCATCTCCTAACGGAAACCTTCCTTTCCAACGGATCGTGGCTGCGCCTCCGGGGTCTGGACCGACCATGCCATGCCTGGATAGGCTGAGGACCATTCCCCAACCTACTTCCATCATCCACGCGCCGCGGCAGAAAGTCAAGCACCTACCCACTGACTCCCCGCTCATCCGCGGACAGGTCGGACTGTCCCACCGGCTCACCCCCATAGGGACTCACATTGGATATCTGCTTCGATTGTCCCACCACCTGTATTCTGCTTCGATTGGTCCGCTGCCTGTTCCATCGGCTTGGTGGGGCAAGGGCAAGATACCATGATATGTCCTCTCCTTCTGCTCGCAAAGCCGACCAGAGTTCACCCCTCTGACCGGCTATGGATTCCTAACGTAGGCTAGACACCACAGATGGAGTGTCCCTCAGCGGAGCGTTGCGGCCGGTGCCCACAACACAAGGCCAACAAACCGTAGGATGGAAGGCCCGCAGGATGGAAGGCAGCCGGCAACAGGGCAAGGCGAGAGGGGTTGCAGGGGAGGGAGGGATGTTGGCCGGGAATCAAGGAGTAGCGACAGAGCTAGCTGGAAGGAGTCGAGGCAGCGGCTTGAATTCCCGATTTCTTCCAGGGTATCCTTTGGTCTCTAGGGAATCACAGCGGCATCCTCCAGGGAATAAGACTGGCACCGAAGACACAAGTGGAGTCAGGCATCATGAGTGGGGCACGCGGTCGGGTCCTGGTCGGTCCAGCACCTTTACGCCAAATCGAATCCGTGTTTGGGCCGATTTTGCGGGAAGCGGGTCTGGAAGTGGAATATCCTCCGCGGCGCCAGATATTGGAAGAAGTTCAAATGACAGAGGAGGAATTGCTGGAGCAACTGCCGGGATGCGTGGCGGCAATTGCGGGAAGCGAGCCGTACACGCGCCGTGTGATCGAGCGTGCTGCTGCCGCCGGTTTGCTGGTGATCGCTCGGGCCGGTGTGGGTTATGATGGAGTCGATGTGGCGGCGGCGAGTGAACACGGCGTCGCCGTCTGTTATGCACCGGGTACCAATCACGAGGCGGTCGCCGAGCATACCTTCGCCCTGATGCTGGGATGGTTGCGGAACATTCGCGGCCAGGATCAGGCGATCCGCCGGGGGGAGTGGCCCCGGCGAGTGGTCGAACCGGCCCGCGGCAAGGTTCTGGGAATCATCGGATTGGGACGGATTGGCAAGGCCGTCGCTCGGCGCGGACGGGCCTTCGGCATGACTGTCCTGGCTTACGATATCGCCCCGGATCACGCCTTCGCCGCCGCGGAGGGAGTGGAGCTGGTCCCTTTGGAAACCCTCTTGCGTCAAGCCGATGTCGTGTCCCTGCACGTGCCCAAAACGCCCCAAACGGTCAATTTGCTCTGCCGCCAAACCCTTCAGTGGATGAAGCCTACTGCCCTGTTGATCAACACAGCCCGAGGTGGCATAGTAAATGAGAGCGACCTGTACGAAGCTCTGCAATCGGGACGACTCGCCGGAGCAGCGCTGGATGTGTTTGCTGAGGAACCGCCCCTCGGCAGTCCGCTGTTACAATTGGACAATGTCCTGCTGACAGCCCACACCGCGGGAGTGGACCGCCGCTCGCGGGAAGAGATGGCCCGGATCCCCGCTCAGGCGATTGCCCGCTTGCTGGCGGGAGAGTGGCCAGCCGAGTGGATCGTCAATCCCCAGGTCCAAGCCGCCTTCGTCCGGCGCTGGCGGCAATGGAAGGGCTAACGCCGAGAGAATACCTCGCACGGAGGTGGTCGGGAGGCCCGAAACGCTGATTCCTTTCGCGCTCCAAGGATGGTATGCTGAGCGATGGGCTATGCCATCGAGGAATGAGCATGTCACACCACGATGACGTGATCGTGCTGGAGCGTGTGGTTGTGCGTTATCGGCAGCGCCTGGTGCTCAATCACCTGGATTTGCGGGTGCCACGGGGGGCTTTCTTTGCCTTTCTGGGGGACAACGGCGCTGGCAAAACCACTACGATGAAACTGCTCACCGGCTTGCTGCCTCCCGACGCCGGTCAGGCCCGCATTCTCGGTCTGGATTGCTGGGCCCGCGCCACCCAACTGCGCCATCTGGTCGGTTACATGCCGGAGCGGCCTCGATTTTACGAATGGATGACGGTCGAAGAGATCGGTTGGTTCACAGCGGCTTTCCATCGCCCCGGTTTCCTCGCTCGCTATCGCGAGTGGACGGGTCGGCTAGGACTGGACCCCGCCATGCCCCTGAAAAACCTCTCGAAAGGGGGCTACGCAAGAGTTGGTCTGGCCCTGGCCCTGGCCCCCGATCCGCCGATCCTGCTCCTGGATGAACCGACCTCCGGCCTGGATCTGCTGACCCGGCGGGAATTCCTCGCCCACCTGCGCCACTTGGCCTCGGAAGGGCGCACCATCTTCATCTCCAGCCATTCCATCGCCGAGCTGGAAAACGTCTGCACCCACGTCGGACTGTTGCGCGACGGCCAGATGCTCCTGACAGCTACCCTCGAAGAATTGCGCCAGAAAGTGCGACGGCTCAGCCTGCGCTTTGCCGAGACGGCACCGGACCCCACCGGTCTGGGCACGATTTTGCTCCGCAACGGTACGGGACGCTTCTGGCAAGTCATTGTCCACGAGCCGAATCCGCGGGCTGTTGCGGCCTTGCAAGCCCAGCCGGGGATCACGGACTTTGAAGATACCCCCGTATCGCTGGAAGAAGTGTATGCCTTGTTCATGAGCCGCTCGCGCAATGGAGTCCCAGAGGACAGTGCGGAGATTCCCTGGGTGCAACGATGCGATGGGACCCTGCCCCGCCGACGGGAGGCCATTCCGTGATGCTCATCCGGGCCATGCTCTGGAAGGAATGGCGTGAGCACAGCTCCGTGGTCCTGGTGCTGGCGATCTTTAGCATCAGCATGCTCGTGGCCGTCGCGCTGCTGGCTCAGCCGCCGAATCCCTCCGCGCCCGCCACGGAGATCGTCCGGCATCTGGGTCTAGGCCGCCTGGCGACGGTCATGCTCGTGGTCACGACCGGCATGGTCTGCGGCAGCGCCTTGTTTGCCAGCGAACGGGAAAATGGGACTTCCACCTTCCTCGATACTTTGCCGGTTTATCGTGCCCCCCTCTGGCTGGCGAAGTTCCTCGCCGGCCTTGTCCTGACAGCCGGGTTATCGAGCATCATCATTCTCACCGCCGCGGTTCTGGGACTCATTCAGTCCTGGTCCTCCGTCGCCGCCTTGGGAATCTATACGGCGATGGCCTACGCCTGGGGCGTGCTCGGCTCGACGTGGACCCGCTCCACCCTGGCAGCCGTCGGTGTGGGGGTGCTGGCTGCTTTGGCTGCTGCGGTGCTCCTCGTGATTCCTCTCATGCTCTGGTGGACCTCCCCCGGCCAATTCTGGCTTCGCCCCCGCGGCCTGTATCTCTTCGTGGTTTCGATGCTGCTTTTGCCCCTGGTTCTGTCCCTGTGGCATTTCACGGGGGTGGATCGCCACCGGCTTGCGGAGGATCGGCAAGCCTCGCTCCGCCTCTTACCATTTCAACGCTGGACATCCCGGCTCAGCGCTTGTGCCTGGCTCACGCGCCGCCAACTCCGGCGTTCCGCTCTCTTCCTGCTCCCTCTAGCTCTGTTTTGGGGCCTAATGCTGCTGGTGCCGCCGCTCGTCCCCTGGCTTTACTGGCCGCCTCTGGCCCTGCTTTTGGGCGTACTCGTAGCCGTGCTCAGCACGAGCGATGAGCAAACACAGCAGGTGTACCGCTATTGGGGGGAACAGCGCTTGCCGTTGGGCAGCCTGGTCGTGACGAAACTGCTGGGAAGCGCTCTGTTGCTACTCCTGCTGCTGGCGGCCTTGGCCCTGCCTCTGTTCCTGCGCAGCCAGTTGAGCGGTTCCATGCAAGCCCTGCGCGGCTACACCCTGCTGGCTGGCCTATTCCGCTCGCCGTTGTTCGATGAACTGGGCTGGCATGGCTGGCGCTACATGCTGCTGCCGGCGGTGTACGGCTTTGCCGCCGGCTGGCTCTGCGGACTGCTTATTCGCAAGCGGGTGCCGGCCACGGGAGTGGCAATGTTCCTGGGCGGCGTAGGTACCCTCGCTTGGGTTCCCTCCCTGCTCGCGGGCGGAACCCAACATTGGCAGTTGTGGACACCCCCGCTGGTGTGGCTTTTCACCGCCGCTGCCCTGCTCTCCCCTTGGGTCAAGGATCGCTTGTGGCATGCACGCGGCCTGACCACTCTCGGCCTCGGTCTGAGCGGTTCTGTCCTGGTGCTTGCCGCTGGTTTAGGCTGGCGTGTGCTGGAAATCCCCGATTCGTCCGATGGCGAGGCGGACCTCGCCTATATCGCGGCGCTTCCTCCCTTCGATGACAACCTCGCCGGCCGGGATATGCGCATGGCAGCCGAAGCGTGCGCTCGCCAAGCCGCTTTGCTGGCCAACCGCTATGATCAGCCCCCGCCTACCTCCCGCGAACCGGCTGGACGGCGCCAACAGTTGGAGGAGCGGCTAGACAACGCTCTTCGCCTTGGCTGGCCCACCCCCCAGGAGGACCCCGCCCTCAACGAATGGCTCGAAGCTCTCTTCCGCGAGGCCGCTCCACCCTCTTCCTCCCCTGCCGCGCCCACGAGTTCCGCCTGGCCGGCCCTGGCCCACCAGGCCGCACGCGACCCCGCCGGCATCTACGAATACCCGCAACTCCTCGCCGGAACCACCACCTCGACGACTTACAACAATGCCCGCCGACTGGCGGCTGTCCTGCTAGGCCGCGGCCTGCAACTCCAAAGCCAAGCCCAACCGGACCGCTTTCCCGATCATCTCCACACCTGCCTTGGATTGGTCCGCCACCTGCGCAACGCCGCTCCCCTCCAAGGTTTCTACACCGCCCTCGACGTGGAACGCCTCACCCTCAGTGCCTTGGATCGCTGGTTGGAAGCCGAATGTGCCCCCTCCCACCAAGCCCTCCAGCAAGCGGCTCAACTCCTGGAATACCACGACCGCCAAACTGCCCCGACGCATCACTTCGATCCAACACCCCACTTCCTCGCCGAACGCTACCTGTTGCGGGAAGCGCTCAATGCTCCAAGCCAATGGTTAGGCAGCTATTTGGGACTGAATCCTTCCTCCCTGGAACAAGACCCGCCGGAAGTCGAGGCGATCCTGCTAGCCTGGGCGGTCCCTTGGGAACGAGAGCGCACGCGCCGCATCGTCGGCCTGGGATTGGAAAGCGGCCTGCGTCACGACCCCGTGTATCTCTACGGCCGGCCCGGCTTCAGCCTCATTCTCGGACGCATGCGCAACCCCACGGAAATGCAGGAACACGAACGCTACATCCGCACCTTACGCCGAGTCGCCTGCATCCGCCTCGCCACGCTCCACTACCACCGCCAATTCCAGCACTATCCCCCCACCCTCGACACGCTGCTGCGGCACCACTTGCTCCAGTCCCTCCCCGCCGATCCTTACGCCTCTCAGGCTCAGCCTCTGCGTTATCGCTTGGTTCAGGCGGAAGTCACCACCGATGAAGGACGCCGGGGCGAACTCCTCCGCAATCCGCCTCCCGCCCTCAATCAACGCTACCTGCTCCAGGGCACCGCCAGCCTGCCGGCGGAACTTTTCGTCCCGGCGGGGGAACCGCTCCTCTGGAGTGTCGGTCCCGATCAGGTGGACCAGGGCGGGCGCAACGTCCCCATCAGCTCCACCTTCAACATCGGTCGGCCCCCGGACCTCGTCTTTCTGATCGCTATCCCCCCGCGCCGCACAGCACAGTGACCCACTTCCTCAGCCAGAAAGCTACACCCTAGATCAACCTTTCGCCTCAGCCAGAAAGCTGCACTCTAGACCGGGCTTCGCCTTTTTTGCTGAATCCGGAACCGTGACACCGTTCGCCACGGAGGCATTCTCCCCGTGAAGGGCAACAAACCTGATGGCAAGACATACAGCAGCCATGACCGAAACCAGACTTGCCGAGTAAGATTTCACAATGTGATTGTTATACAAACATCATTATTGCCATACATGAATTCCCATGCTAAATGTCAATTTTTTTCGCCAACTCCACTTGTAGTTCCAATTTTAGCAGTGTAACCTGATTTGCGGGCAGTGCTGCAGGAATCGACACCGAAAGGAGAATGCCCAATGTCCACACGCTTGATCCTACCTGTTTGGGCGGTCCTAGCCGTGGCCGTGTTCCCCACCGTGGCCCACGCCGCCCCCATCTACTCCAACAACTCCACGGGAGACTTTTACAACTTCACTGGATCCACCACTACCTACGTGCCGTTGGTTGGTTCCAGCGGCTGGTCCTACTTCGGCCAGGGTGGGTCCACCGTGGGTATTAATTACACCTACCCCCGCAATGGCAACGGCTCCGTGTACCTCAACGGCACGAGCGGCTCGTCGCAAGGCGGCATTCTTTACACCACTGGTAGCGCGCTGGGAAGCCTCTCCCAACTGCAAAGCGTGTCTTACGACTGGTATCGGGACAGTAGTAGCACGAACCCGAATGTCCAGGCTCCCGCCTTGGGTATCCGGATCGACGCCGATGGCGACCTCACTACCATTAATGACCAGGGATCACTGATTTTTGAACGGGTTTACAACACCTCTGGTGCTGTACCTACCAACACCTGGACAAGCGAGAACATCACATCCAGTACCTACCTGTGGAACACGAGGATTGGTTCTCTTCCCTTCGCTTCCAACATCAACTCGACACCCTACGCCTACGATGCCAGCTTATCAGAGTGGCAGGCGTACTTCCCGAACGCCGTGGTGATTGGTTTCTTCGGTTTCTTCGGCAGCGGCTGGAATGGCCAATTCAGCGGTGCTGTCGATAACATCACCTGGCAATTTCAGAACCAGCCGCCCGTGTCCTTCAATTTTGAGGTCCAGGTTCCGGAACCCGCCAGCCTGGCTTCCCTCGCCGTGGGTCTCGTGGGATTGGGTGCGTACCTGCGCCGCCGGCGAGCCGCATGATGGCGCAAGCACCCCGCTAGTCTCTTAGCCGGGTGGATGAGGGAAAGGCCCTTCCATCGTTGAATCGCCCTGCAGCATCGCCCAAGCGGAAGCTAGCCAGCCCCTCTCCACCCGCGTGCTTTTTCGAGCCTATCATGCCGGCACTTTCGCTGAAGCTACGAGGTATCTCCTGGAATAGTCTTCACCCCATCCTCGTCCTGTCATCGCCGGGCCAGTTCGCGCCACAGGGATCGCTCGATGGCATAGTCGATCCAACGGACCGAGCCGTCGGCGAAGAGGGCTTGAAAGCCGCCGGGGTGGGCACTGCCGAACTGCCGTCCCGTGCCTGAGCGGTGATCCGGTTCCGGAGGCACCGTGGTTTCACGGATGACGTCAGCATCCCAGCCATTGGCCCAGGTTGCATCATCGAACCACAAGCCGCCGCCGTAACCCGACGTGGGGACCCACTTTTCCCCGGCAAGCAGAATGTTGGACAATCCCCGTGAACAACTTTCTGGGCGGACGCTGCGAGGCAGTCCTCCCCGCCGAACGATGACTCCGCCATAAAGGGTCTGCGGTGCCGGGGCAATGTAGGGATTCATCCCGGTGCTCTGGTAAATGTCTTCGGGGGTCGCGGCGGCATAATCGCTGAGCGTGCCGTGTTGGCCCTGGACAATCCCCCACACCGTGCAGAGAGTCAGGGGGCGGCGCGAAGGACAGGAGGCCAGGCGATTGGCTGTCCAGTAGATGGATGGTCCCTCATAATCCGGCGCCAGTTGCCCAAGCCAGCCGTCCTGGACAAACCATCCCGTCCCGCCATCCGGAAACCGGCCCTCACGACTGACATACGAATGACAAGCCAAGCCGATTTGGCGGAGATTGTTGCTACAGCGAATGCGATTGGCGGCTTCACGCACCTTCTGAATTGCCGGAAGAATCAGCCCCAAGAGCAAACTGACTACAGCCGTCGCTACCAGCAATTCCGCCAAAGTATACGCCGGGCGATTCCAATGAACCATGCGTTCCAACCCCCCGTTGCCCTCTGGGGTGACGGGGAAGCCCGAGGAACAATCCGAGTCGTCAGAGATTGAGGGGGGAAGCAGCCTGTGACTCTAAAATGAGCATCGATAAGCCGACAGACTTTTTGCCTGGACCAAACGATCCCAAGCTTCGGTGAGATGTCAGCGAGAAAATTCGTGGTCCCCTCAGTCTGTCGGTGTTCACTGTAAGGAAGCCGGCCAAAAGATGTGAGGATAAGACAGGGGGTGGCGAAAGCGGCGGCGTAATGGCGTTTTTCCCAAGAGTCGGCAGGCTCCCAGGTTCAGAAGGCGAAGGTTGTGGCAATGCCGAGCCACCAAATCTTGGACGCTCGAAGCAGACACAGCAAGACCGCTCAGGCCGAGATGGAGAAGATGGGGCAGGGATCCGTAGCGGAATAATGTCCGCACCGTCTGAGGAGCTTCCGGGGCGGACCAGACTCCTCCAAGGTGCAAGTAACGTAATTGCTGTAGATCAGGATGGGAACGGATGGCTTGCCAGAGGCGGACCGAAGCCACTGGCCCCCAGAGAGACAAGCTCCGCAAGGCTGGCCAACGCGTACCGGTGAAGAATTGGACCAATAGCTGCTTGGGGAAATCTGCCGGTAACATCAGGCTCAATTCCTGCAACTGGGTGCATAGCGGCTGGGCTTGCAGGGCGCCTAGCAGGGCAGGCGCATTCCTGGAAGGTCGCAAATCCAGGAAGCGAAGGTGGGGCCAGGCACCGGATGATTCCTGGGCCTTGCCGGGAGTTGCCAGGCCGCCCATGACGCGCAAACCCCGGAGATTCGGAAAGGCTTGCGCCAAGTGGCCCAGGGGCACCTCTACCTGCTCTACGTGGGCCAGAAGATCCAACAAATCCCATTCCAGCCATTGCACGTGGGGCCAAGGGCCGCAAGCGAGCAAGGATTCGTAAGCCTGGGGAGATGGAAGTTGCAACCGCAAGCCGCGTAAGTGGCGGAGCCAGTGCGCCTGGTACAAGCGCTGCCAGAGGTGCGGTTCATCCAGACCGCTGGTCGGAAACACGAGCAAGTGAAGATGCCGTAGTCCCTGCCAGGCCGGGGCTTCCTGGAGCCATTCGACGATCTCCGCCGTCCAGTCGCTACACTCCAGGAACAAGGTCTTCCAGCGGACTGGGGGCGGGAAGTGGGTCAAAGCCTGAAGGGCAGGCCGCACCCACCGAGCTTCCTCTGTCATCAGTCTGACGATCAGGATGTCATAGTCCCCCAATTCTGGAATCTCTTGCAGCCTGTGGAGGGGACGGGCATTCCGATTCACGAGGATTTCCACAGCGCGATACAAACCTTTCTGCCGGACTTTGTTGACATGCCGTCGGGCTGCCTGGACATCCTGGCAACAAGACAGTGCACACAAGACAGGAGGTGTGGGCTGCTGGTAGCATCGTTCCCTCTGAGGCCAATGCCAGAAATCCACCTCGGTGAAGCGGCGGTGGACAGCCAGCCAGGCGGAAGGAAGCGCCAGGGATAATTCGATGCGCCGGTGGATGCCGTCCAGCAACTCTGAATCATGGCCTGCGAGTTGCCGCAAGCGACATTCCAAGCGCAGATATTCCGCCTGGGCTGCTTCTCCCCGTTCTTCTAACCAATCCGCGTAAATTAGGTAAGGCAGATCGTCGTCGGGGTTGTTCCAGAGCAACTGCTGGAAGTGATTGTGCTCATTCATACGCGTCATCGTAAGCTGCTATGCATTGCATGCCAAGCGAATGTCAGGCGGACTGATGCCGAATCACCGGCTCTCGGCACAACCCCTGCGTATTGGGCAAACTTTCTTGACCGTCCTCTGGCTAACCTGTCATTCGAGAGTGGCCAGATCACCAGCGGCTCGCGTGCTGAGAGCTGCCAGAGTCGGCAGTGAAGTCGTAGCCGAGAGGAAACGGATGGAACCATCCGCTAGAGCCACATTGACTCCGTGGGGATGGAAGCTGCCGTAGGCGGCCAAGCGTGCCCACCATTGGGGACCGAGCGTGCTCCACGGAACAGGCGGCGGAGGCGGCGGTGGTACGCCGGGAAAGGGGGAAGCCGGCGGCGACCAGATCGTCCCATGCCGATAATTGATCGGCGCTGTCGCTCCCAATAACCCGCCCGCGGCGTTGGGACCCGGCGGCGGCGCCCAAACGGCGTAAGCGGCGACGCTCTGCAGCGGAGGGTCTGGCGGCGGAGTTATGACCCCGGCAGACCACGCCCCCAAAAACGTGTCCAGATTACCATCCCCAATGATCCGCTCCCCCAGCATCAGCGTGTTGCTCGTCCCATCCTTGATGTGTTCCAACTTCACGCCCCGTTGATTCGGTACTGGTTGCGAACCAGGCCCTGTGGTGTGAAACACCCCGTCTACGGGCGAGAGTGCCGGCGGAAAGGGCCGGGTTCCGCCGTTGCCACCATAAGTCGTGAAGGCATACGCTCCGCTGCCGAGGGTTATCGTGCGATCCGCCTCTGGATGACTCGGACAGAGGTAAACCTTAATCCGCGTGGCAGACCGGCCCGTGGTTCCATTCGTCAACGGTGTCGTGAAATCCCACTGCTTGTAAAGTGGGTCCTGCTCAATGTAAGGCAGAACCTCCACGAACAGCGAACTGTAACGGCCACCTCCTTGCTCGACAGCTCCGGGTAAACGTTCGTTACTGTCGTGGTAACTATGCAGGGCTAAGGCCAATTGCTTCAAGTTGTTGGCGCAGGTCATCCGCGATGCAGCTTCACGCACCTTCTGCACAGCCGGTAGGAGCAGTCCAATAAGGATGGCGATAATCGCAATCACCACCAATAGCTCAATCAGAGTAAATCCCGGCTTGCCCCGTGGTCCCATGGTCCGTCCCTCCACCGTGGCTCTCTCCGCCGGCTGTAATCCACGATATTCACGAACTGCCGCTGTCTGTCTGTCTATCTTTCTGGAAGTACTCCTGCCCCGTCAGGAACCGCGACTCTCTCCCCGTCGCTCCACCTCCCATCATCTCCGTGCTCAGCAGTTTTGTCTATCCCT
The DNA here is from genome assembly GCF_013694095.1 of Thermogemmata fonticola. Classification (NCBI taxonomy): domain Bacteria; kingdom Pseudomonadati; phylum Planctomycetota; class Planctomycetia; order Gemmatales; family Gemmataceae; genus Thermogemmata; species Thermogemmata fonticola. The sequence continues at coordinate 55,326 of NZ_JACEFB010000008.1, forward strand.
TTGGAATATCTTAATTGCTGATTGTCTTGTTATTATTACCTTACATATTGAAACCCAAATTAATCATGTGTATTACCATGACTTCATCACCAGGTAATGGATTTACCATGATTAACTTGCATATTGCACACTCACACCCCATCCGTTGATGGGGACGCTGAAGTTAGGCCAGCCGCCAGAGCGAGGACCAGGTCAGTCCCGACTTCGAGGCGGCCAGAGGATTCGGCCAGGTGTCGTGGTACGAATGCTGTAGAGAATCCCGCCGGCGGTGATGAACAAGGTACGCCGGTCGTCGCCGCCAAAGGCGCAGTTCGTCACTTCGTCGGTGGGAACGGGTAGGAATGCCAGGAGTTGCCCCTCTGCTGGATCGATGACATAGATGCCGCCCGGAACATTGGTTGCAGGTTCGGCTGGGGGATGAGGCCGATTCAAACCGGCGGCGACATAGAGGCGGCCCTGCACATCCTGTTTGATCCCGTCAGGACCACGTCCTTGACCCCAGTCGTAAAGCAGTTTCTGGCTCTTCGGCTCCACCGTGCCGTCGGGCTTAAGGCGGAAGCGCCACAGTTTGCGTGCCCCGCCAACCGTATCGTTGTTGTTGTCGGCCACGAACAGATAGCGGTCATCCGCCGACACCAGCACGCCGTTGGCACGCTCGACCTCTCGGCCCAGAACGCGATGGACGCTCCCATCCGGGTCAATGCGGTAAACTCCTTCGATGGTCCGTCCCTGCTCGTCCCGCTGTTGCATATCTGAGCGGTCGCCATAACGGGGATCGGAAAAGTAGATCCGTCCACGGGAATCAATAGTGAGATCGTTGGGCTGATTGTACTTCTTGCCGTTGAAGCGATCGGTCAGGACGGTCCGTTTGCCCTGGCGGTCGATGCGCGAGACGGAGCGGAAGGCGGGTTCACAGCAGACAAGGGTGCCATCCCGGTCGAAGAGCAGGCCATTAGTGCCCGCTTTTTCCCTCCAGAGGCGTGACTGGCCATCCGGCGTCCACTGATAGATGCCTTTGGCGCCACTGGTAAGTACGCCCCATTGCGGGTCCCAAGCCGGTCCTTCGCCAGCGGTTCCCGGTGCACTCAGGACTTGCAATCTGGCCCCTGGCTCGAAGATGGGATGATTGGTAAACTCCTGGACCGTAGCTACTCCGAGGTCCACAAACAGTTTCTCCGGGGTAGTGAAGATGATGCGCCGCTGGACCTGCTTATCGCGTTGGGCCGCTTCCACGGTGCGGCGGTAGGCGGCTTGAACTTCGGCACTCCCCAGGGGTCGGCCTTGCGGATCTGTCCCCCCTGCGATGGCCAAGGGGGTGATCCGCGCGAGGGCTGCCAGGTGAGGCACATCGCCGCACATGCGGAACAAGCCCGGTACGATCAGGCCAAGGCGGAAATTCTCGTAAGGGCGATCGGTCATCAGGGTGACAGGACTGTTGACAGCGGCGGCTCCGTACTCCACGCCATCCTGACTGACGGCAGCAGCGGCCAGAGCCAGTAGCCCCGCTGGCCCCTCTCCCACGTAGAGAATGCTGCGTTCGGCGACCTCCCCCATGTCCCGCAGGACCCGTACCAGGGAGTGGATATCCCACAGCCATTGCTGGAAGAGCGGCCGGCCCAGCCATAGGCCCCACTGGGCGGCATTATGATCGACCGCCCGGCCTACGCGATTGCGTTCTGGCGCCAAGGGTCCGGTCGCGCGCAAATCCAGGGTCACCACGCGCAAACCGGAACGCTGGGCCAGGTGGTATAGCTGGCTCTGCCGGGCAGCCTGGGCGCCATCCATATGCAGGAGCATCACAATCACCTGGGACTTTCCGGATTCCAGCCGCGCTGTCAAGGTGATGCCAGGGGCAGGTTGCCACTGGACAGTGCGGCTCCCGTCGGCATGTTTCTCGACCTGAGGATGCAGCTTTCCGCCACAGGCTCGACTTTCCTCTTCAAGCCAACGCTGCAACCACCCCCGTGCCTCGTCCCACTTACCGGCTTGTAGCCGCTGATCGGCTGCCTCCACCGCTCGCCGAGCCTCCTGGAAGGCCAGTTTCGGGACCGTCACAAATTCCTTGGGCCGGGTGTCATTCGGATAGCAGCGGAGGTCTTCCGGTTTTTCGGGTGTGGCAGGCGGTTCAGGAATCGGACTGCCATCTCCTTCTCCTTTGAGGTGCAGGCACATAAAGCCGTACATCGCTTCCCGCATCGCTTTGCTATAACCGTGTCCTTCATCGAAAATCACATGCCGCAGGCGGTCCGCCTGGCCGTAAAGCTGGTACACGGGTGCGACGCGTGCCAGGGATTTTTTCGCCTCGCCGGGGGAGAATTGGATACTATCTTTGGCAGCATTGATGACCATGAGCGGTCGCGGTGCGATCAAGGCCAGCACAGCCCATTCTTCGGTCCAGCTTAAGGCTCCTGGCACCACTTCGCACATGCAGCAGGCGGTGTGAAGGTAAGCCTGGTAGTTTCCCACGGAGCAGACCGGCACCGCACAGCGCAAGCGGGTGTCCCACGCCGCGGCATACATCGTTTGGTTTCCCCCGCCACTGGCTCCGGTGATGCCGATGCGGGATTTATCCACCTCCGGGCGAGTTTCCAGATAATCGACGGCGCGCATGTTCTCATACACCTGCAAACCGCAGAGGGTCAGGCCGGAGGGCAGAAGGGTCGCCGCCGTCATCTCGCCGTGGTATTCGCCCAGCGCCGTGCCGATGCCGCGTTCGCCAGCACCGAAGGCGTCCACACATAGCACCACAAAGCCCAACTTGGCAGCACCGATACACCGCATCTGAACCGTGGGCTCCTGCTTGGCCAGCCGCCAATGTCCGTGGACCATCAGGATCGCCGGTGCAGGTTTCTTCCGGGCGGCGTCGGGAATGTACAGGTTGGCGGTCATCCGCACGCCGGGGCGAGTTTGGAAGCTGATCTTTTCCACGGTGTAACCTTCCCGCCGGAGCGGCTCGCCGTGCTGCTGCGGTTCCAGGGGACAAGGCGGCGTCACAAAACAGGCGGCCCCACCCCACGCCTCGTAGAGCCGCCGGCGTATCTCGGCCGCTTGCTTCTCCCATTCCGCACGGGTTGTAGGGACCCGATCCTGGCTCCGTTTCTCTGCCGCCTCGCGCAGGACAAAGGCCTGATACTGCTTGTTACTGGCTCCTGGAGCGCCCACTGCTGCCGTCCCAGGGCTTTTCGGTTGTTCCTGTCCAGAAGGTACTGGCTGCTGCCAACCCAAGGCCATCCCGCCGATCCACGCCAGGCCGATGGCCAGCCACGCAGCGGGCAATCGCTGGAATTGTTTCCGCATCCGCCGACTGTTGCCGTATCGCATGATCCATCCTCCGTGGCAAAACCAGATGAGGGAAAGTCGCCCCGCGAATCACCCTCCATGTCCCGCAAGCCGTCCGGCATCTCCAGTGTGCGTCCGACAAGCGCAGCCGGCAAGAGGCAAGGTCCAGCCTCCGCCGCTGGCCTCCGTTCTTGCAGCCCAAGCGGTCCCATCAAGGGCGTGTGCAGTTCGGAGACGGAACTATTTCAAGGTGTAGCGCAAATGGAGACGTTGGCCGTTGCGCAGGATATTCAGGGTGATCGTATCCCCCACGAGGTAATTGCGTCGCACGTGGGCCAGCAACAGCTCTCCGCCTCCCTGGAAGGTTTGGCCGTCGATGCCGATGAGAATATCGCCTCCCCGCAGCCCGATCCGTTCGAGACTTTCATGCACCCGCTGCTGTTGTCGCAGAGCGGCTTGATTGGCGGGTAGTCCCAAGGCTCTCTTTTCCTCCGGCGTCAGATCATCGCCGACCACGGGGAGCGAGGGAAGGATGTCTAGCAGCGAGGGGCGCCACGTGATGTTGGTTTTCCGCCAGCCGGGGGGCAGTTTGAGCGTCGCGGAGAACTGCCGCTCGCCTCGCTTCCAGATCACCGGGATGCTTCCCTGCTTCGGGGCTTTGTGCAGGGCATAGGAGGCATCGGCGAAGGAGGCAACGGAATAACCGTTGAGCTGCACGAGGCGATCCCCCGCTTGCAAGCCGGCCTCGGCTGCCGGCGAGCGAGGTTGTACCGCCTGGACCAAATCGCCTTGGTCCTTGTGCAACACGATCCCGATATTCTCCGGCAAGGGATAGGACCAAATGCTGTCCCGGTCCCACGTGCCGGCGGCCTGTTCCGCAGCGCGGCGGAACTCGTTGACATTATGGCAGTGGATGCAGCCGCGATGGCGGCGGGCGGCGGGATAGTCCTCGGGCCGCACGGGAGGACCGCTCAGCCGCACAGCGGGGGGCGGCTGCTGGTGCTTCTCCAGCGCCCGTTCCAGGGCATAGCGCAAGCCCGCCAGGGACAAGCGCCCCTCACTATCGGAGGCGTCACGCCCCCCATAGCGGCCATAGATCGTCTCATCCGCGTTGAGGAAAAAGGCGTACCAGGTCACATCATAGTCGAACTCGAAGCGCCGCAGGTCCATCCCGGCAATCTTGATCAGACGCACGCGAATGAACCGCTCCGCCACATCCCGAATCTCTTTCGGCAGACGCACCACCTGTGCGTCGAACTCCGCGCAGTCCAGTCACGGCTCGCAACGGAACACCAGGAAGATCGGCTTGCCGCTCCGGCGGGCTTCGGCCCGGGCCGCCTCGTAATCCGAAAACCAGCCGTACCGGGCTGGGTCCAGCTTCTGCACATTGGACGCTCCGCTTGAAGCTAACACGCCGATCCACAGCCAGCTCATCGCCATCATGATGCTTACCACTCCGAACACTTCGCATTGAACCCAGGAACACACCATCTCCGGGAACCTTTCCTGCCGCGCCCGGTTCCCGAAGCTTCTCCGACGTTTGTCCGCGAGGGCTTACTTCCTCTCGCCCGTGCGCAGGACCTGGAAGCGGACGATCGCGGGGCCATGACCCGTGGCCGCCCATTCCAGATGGACCTGGGAGCCGACCGGCGCTGCCCGGACTGCTTGCAGCACTTCCGGGATCGGCCCCTGCACTTTGGGGTCGAACTGGACGAAGTAGGAGCGAGCCTTTTCCTCGCCGGGCGCCTGGACTTCCAGGACGACATTCTTGCCCTGCTCCTTCTTGGAACGGAGCACTCCCGTGACCGTCCCGGAGCGTTGCAGCTCGCTGACGCCGTGCTCCTTCGACTTGTCCTTGGGTTGCTCCCCGGCTTTCTTGAGCAGCTCCAGTTTCACGACCCTCGGACGCTCCTCGAATTCCCATTCCAGGCGCACCCGGCTTCCCACCGGTGTCGCCCGAATCTGGGCCACCATGGCCTTGTCCGGCCCCCCGCCCTGAGCCGGTGCACCGCCACGCCAGTGGGGAACATACCGCCGGGCCTTCTCCTCCCCGTCCGCCTTGACCTCGATCCAATTCTCGCCCTTCGCCGTGACCACACCCACAACGGTCCCTTTCCGCTGTCCCTCTTTCGGCTCCTTGGGTTCCTGCACCGCAGCGGCGGTCGCAGCGACGCTCAGCCATCCGAGCAGCAGACCCAAACCGACCATCGGCATTGTCGTACCTCGCATGGCAACTTCTCCTTGGGGATCCCTCCGCCCACCGGTCATGACCGGCACGACGGAAAACTTTTTCGCCCTCATTGCTGGAAACCCCGCTTGTTACGGCAGAGTTCTGGCTCTTTACCCTGTTGTTACACAGGCATCCCTTGCCCGGCCATTCCCCCGCCCCTTTCTTTTGTCTTTTTTGTCCACAGCGGCAGGCGGAGGCAGTCCTTCGCGTTTCCTGGCTCACACGGCCCGTCTCAGGAACCTGTCCAGCCCCCGAACCGTTCGCCTTGGCCGTCCCCTTCACTGCTGCCCTCATGACCCACCTCCTTCTGGAAATTGGAAATCCTGGGAGTTGTCACCCGAACCTTTCGTCGGGGGGTTTTGACCTCTGGGAAACCCCGCCCGTGGGCGGTTTCGCCGGTCCGCTCCACTGCGCGACCTCGGCTTCCCGCCTTTACTGAACATATGCACCATAAATTTCCAGAAGTCAAATCGGATGCGGAAAAATTTTTCCCTTTTTTTCTCTCCCGCCGCCGGAAATGCTTATCTATAAATATGTTCCGTTGACATGGGAAAGTCAAATCGGGTCATTTTTTTCTTCCGGAGTCGCCGGAGTCTGGCCTTCGGAGGTCCGGCGGAAGATCGAGATGCCCAGGAGGCGGAGCAATTGCTGCCCAGCGACGAAAAAACCAACCGTTAGCAGAAACATAAGCAAGCCCGCGAAGCGCTTTTGTCCCCGGCTCCAATTTTGCATGTCCAGGAAGGCGCTGGCGACGAAGATGATCAGCCTCAAAAAGCCCAATGTTCCGAAGAAGAGAAGCCAGCCGACCCAGTTCAACTGGTTCAAATCAAACATCTGGATACGGGCCAGAAGACCTCGGACCGGATCCGCAGGGGCAGGGGTCGGGATGCCCGTCGACGCTGGAGTCGGCGGCGTTCCAGGCTCTGCCAGGGCGGTCTCCGCTGCGGCTGCCTGCGCCCTGGTTCGATCCTCGGCCCGGCGGATGAGCAGGATGCCCAACACGATCATCGGCAGCGGCACCAAAGCCATACAGGCGAGCCAACCCAGGAGAGCACGCCCCGTCTCGGCATTCGCCACCGGGAAAATGCTCATGATCAGCAGGACGATTCCCAACCCCAGGATGACCATCCCGAACGTGCGCATGGTGTGATCTCTTCTTTCAGCCGTTGGTTTGGTTTTTTATTCTCAATTTTACCAAAGCGACGGTTCAAGGGAGCGACGCCATTTTGTCATCCTCCAGTCCGTGGGGAGGATCAGCGTGGATTCAGGTCGCGGAGGTGGCGGGCGACGGCGGCTTGGACCTGTTGCGGCGATTCGTAGGGCAGATAGACGATCCGCAGGACAAACTGATACCGCTTTTTGATCTGGACATCGGGTATCAGAAACTGGAAATCCCAGGCAGGGTTTCCTTTGCCGCCGCCGGAGGGAGATTGGGAGAAGCGGACTTGATCCTCCTTGCGGAACACGAAGGCTAAGGCCATACCGTGGCTGACACCGAAGTACCACGGCTCGGCATAGCGGTAATCCGACAGGTTGAAGACCAACGTCAGCGGGAATGGCTCCTGACGGGGAAACTCGCGGCGGTCTTCCGCACTCAAGTGGGTGGCCCATTTCCCATGCGCGGGGCTGACGCTGTGGATCCATTGGGCGGGGGCTGCCGGAGGTTTCCCTCCGTTTTGTGGGAGCAAGCGGCTGGGCCAACCGAGGAAGTGAATCCCGCCGTTTTCTGGCTGGTGGATGTAACTGGCCCAAAACAGCCCCAGGTAGCCGAAGCGAAAGGCCTTTTTGTGAGGGATGACTTCGATGGTCAATTGCAAGGCACCGTCGTCGAGCAGCTCGAACCGCTGGCAGCTTTCCACACCATAGGTGGGAGTGGGGGATTGGTACAGCTCCACAATATGGGGATGGATCTGGCGGAGTTCCATCGGCCAACGGCGGGGTTCAAACAGCCGATCCCGATCCTGATGGGCCGTGCCATCGATGATATGCTCGAAGTTCAGGCCCGCATAAGTCGGCACGAAGAGATTATCCTTACGCTGGGTATGGGTCAGCTTGGCCAGGCCGCTGTAACCGGCCTGATGGCCTGGCAGTACGTCGTCATCGACGGCGCGGTGGTCGACGATCACCGCTTCGATCGGCCCCCGCCGCAGGACCACATAAGGCTTTTTGGGCACCACATAGCGAATTGTGGGGTCCGAAAGCGTCGTGGCTTTTGGCGGCTCTCCTGACTTCTCTCCAGCGCCGGCCCAGCCGGCCCAAGCGCACGAACATACCGCTATTGCGAAAGCCCTGATCATCGTCGGCTTCTCCCCGAGAGAAATGGCTGGGGGCAGCTCGTAACGGCTGAAGTTGTCGGTGGGCCAATCCACCCCCGCGCGATGCTTGAATTCCCATTGTGAGCAGGGAATGGGGAGTTTTCAAGACTCGACCGTGCCGAGGCCGATAGTCGAGGTCCTCGGTCTTCGGCGGCAGAAGACGGCGGAGCTAGAGGGGCAGTCGTAGTCCTGGAAGGTGAGCGGCATCAGACCTGCGGGGATCAAACCTGCGGGGGGACGGAGGGTGTCGGGGGTTGGGCCGGGGCATCGTCGAAGGTCGGCTTGGATGCCGTGGGGGTGACCCGCTGCGGCGGCTTGACTGGTTCCGGTTCGATCGCCCCGCGCGGTTGCGGCGTCTCACTGATCTCTTCCTCCAGGCCGCGCATGCCTCGCTTGAACTCGACGGTCGCTTTGCCGAGGGAACGGGCCACTTCCGGCAGTTTGCGGCCGAACAGCAGAATCCCCAGGATGATCAAGAGCAGGATTTCCGGTCCGCCCAGATTGAAAAAGGCCAAGAGCGTTGGTGTGGACATTGCTCCTCCTCGTGGAAGGAAAGGGTGGTGTGGTCTGCGGGAGGAGGTTGAAGGTAACCCCAACCACGTGGTGTGTCTGGCGTGCTCGCCTGAAGATAGGCACAATCGCCACGAGTACCTTACATCGCCACAGGTACTATATAGGGCCGAAGGTCTCCCAGGCAAGGGGAATAGCAGCGGCGGCAGAAAAGCGGCTACACCCAGCAGGCGAGGGCAACGCGGGCCAACCGTTACCGGCGAACCGAGGAGGCGGAGGCCAGGATAGAACCGACAGGTCGAAATCAGGGCGGCGGTTGCACGCGGAGGGTGAGGAGGACAGGAAGGTGGTCGCTGTAGCCGCGGCCGAAGGGATCATCGCCGGGGGAGCCGAAGCGCCAGGGGCGGCGCCCGCGGCTGCCGGGGCGGATCAGGCCGTCCGCTGGCACTTGCAGCGTTTCCGGCAGGCAGGACCACGCCAGAGTGTCCAGCAGTCCCGTGGAGACGACGATCTGATCGTAGATCAGGGGGCCGGAGAAGTGCCGCCCATCCGCCAGGCGGCCGGTGAAAAAATGCGTGCCGAAGGCGTCTGGAGCTTTGCCCCGGAGCAACCCCACGAGGCGGGGAGTGTCCGCATCAGTCTGGGGAGGCGGATAGGGGAGGACGCCAAGCTGCTGTTCCAGAAGGGGATCATCGGGAGTGGTATTGAAGTCGCCGCAGAGGAGGAGATCGATCCGAGGCTGCTGCTGGAACCAGTGGCGGCAGCGCTGGGCGATGGTGGAGGCGTAAGCACCGCGGCCCCGCTGGGGATCATCCCCTTTGTCGGACAGTTGCGAGGTCCAATGGGAATTGATGACCACCAGGTCGTGGCCGTTGGCGGTGGCGATGACTTCCAGGATGCGCTGGCGGCGGCCCAGAAGTTGCGCCTGGCGCAGGGGAAAGCGGGAAATCAGGCAGGGCGCGATGTGCCGGCCCGCATCCCGCAGCTCCAGCATGGCGATGTGTTCATACGGCGGGGCCTCGGGGGGGAGGCGGCGGTTGAGTTCGTCGCGGAGCAGCTCCGCTGCGCGCCGGCTTTCCACTTCATTGCCGGCGATGATGTCCGGCCCGCGACCCCCGCCGAAGCGGAGCAAGACCTCGGCGAGGCGCTGATACTTGAGCTGGCGGACGTCGGGCTGGCGGGCGAACCAGTTGTCGTATTCTTCATCGACGGGCCGGCGGGCGTCATCCTGATCATCGAAGAGGTTCTCGAAGTTCCACAGGCAGAGGAGAATGTCGCCGGTGGCCGTGCCGCCTTGGGATGCCGGGCCGGGGCCATCGGGAGAAGCGGAAGGCCGCGAACCCAGCAGGTAGGCGATGAGCAGCCCTACGAGCAGCACCAGCAGCACCACCATCTGCGCCGTCGGCGGCAGACTCTGGAAGGAGCGCATCAGATACGTCCAGGATCGTTCATAGCGGCGGTCAAAGCGTTGTTTCATCGTCAGGGCTGCCGTGTCATGCGGCGGTTCGGGACCGCTGAGGGAGGAACCGCTTCATCGCGTCCGAAGGTGGGAAGTTTCCCCGCCGGTTTGCTAGCGCAGGCCTTCTAAGTCTTTCACCGGGCCTTTTTGGGGAACATGGGCAAGGCGCGGTTGGCTTTGTGGGCCGCCGCCGCCGCTCGCACGCCCGCTTCTGCGGGGCAGGCCGGGGACTTGCTCCGGTCCCGGATGCATTCGATCCACTGGGTCAGGTGGAGCAACTCGCCGTCGGGTTTGTCGTAGAAGTCGAGTCCTTTGGGTCCGGCGCCGAGGATCACCTGTCGGGGTTCGGGCCGATTTTTGCCGCGATCGGGGATGATTTCGTAGCGTCCGCGGTCCACGTACAAGGTGCCTTCCGTGCCGCGGAATTCGCACATGGAGCCGAGGCGGTTGCTGCTGAAGGTCCCCTCGAAGTGGACCTGGAGCTGCTTGTGGGGGTAGCGCAGGAGGGTTTGCACCGTATCGGGCGTTTCCCAGACCCCCTGAGCGGAGAAGTAGTCGCCGATGCTGACCGCTTCCGCCGGTTCGCCCACATCGAGGAACCAGTCCACGGTGTCGATCCAGTGGACCATGAGGTCGGTGAAGAGGCCGCCGCCGAAGTCCCAGAACCAGCGCCATTGGCGGAACTTGTAAGGGTCGAAGGGCTGATCGGGGGCGTTGCCGAGGAACCGCTTCCAATCGACGGTGCGGGGATCGAGGGTGTCCTTGTAGCGTTGGGCACGGGGCGCGTTGCGGTTCCAAGTGCACTGGACTTTGTGGACGGTGCCAATGATCCCTTCGCGGAGCAGGCGGCGGGCTTCGATCAGGTGGGTCATGCTGCGGTGCTGGGTGCCGACTTGGACTTTGCGGCGATACTTGTTCTGAGCGGCGATGACCGCGGGGCCTTCCTCCGGCTTGTGGGTCAGCGGTTTTTCGACATAGACATCCTTGCCGGCCTCGCAGGCGGCGATAGTCAGCGGGACGTGCCAGTGGTCCGGGGTGCAGATGAGCACGGCATCGACATCTTTGCGCGCGAGCAACTCCTCATGGCGGCGGGTAGCCAGAGCCTTGGGATCGGCCAGCTTCCGGCCCGCGTCCAGGGCGGCATCCCAGACATCGCAGACGGCGGTGATCCGCACATTGGGCAATGCCGGGAACGAGCGGACGAGATGCCGGCAGCGGCCACCAACCCCGATCAGGCCGATCTGCAATTGATCATTGGCATAGAAGCCGCGCGAGGATTCCACCGCCAGCAGCCGCGCCAGCGGTTCCCCTGCCACCACCGCCGCCGCCGTCGCCGAGAGTGCTTCCCGCCGATTCATGGGACTTTCCTCCGTATCGCACGAGGAAAAGGGAAGGAGACCATTCTGAACATAAGCATACCCGACGGCCCCACTCCCAGGCTAGCCGGTGTAGGTCGGATTCTCCCCACCTCAATATCTAATTGGGCCAGATTCCCCACCCCACCGTTAGGAACAAGGCGGCGACTGGGAACAAGGCTCCGGTTGGGAACAAGGGGCTGCTTTGGGAAGAAAGCGACGACCGGGAACAAGGGGCGCGAGCAGCTCGCCATCACGAACGGCTTGCGGTCTCGGCGTCACTTCTTATCCGGTTCTGCCAGAAATTGGGCGAAGCGCGGGGAGGCAATCTCGCGGACTTCTCCCGTGGCTTCGTCGAGCAGGGCGATGTAGGCCGCCGCCCCCGGTGTCTCGGCGATCAAACGCAGGGCCTGTTCCACCGGCAGGACGCTGACGGCTTTGGTCAGGCTGTCGGCATCGATGCCGCGCGGTGCGATCACGGTGACACTGCGCCGTCCGGTGAGTCCCATGCCGGTGCGCGGGTCCAGGACGTGGGAGTAGCGCACGCCGCCGATGACCACGAATTGTTCCAGGTCCCCGCTGGTGGAAACGGCCGCCTGACTCAGATTCAGGAAGCGAGGTTTGTGCGCAGCGGCGATGGGGGCGATCTGGACGCGCCAAGCCGTTTCCGTCGGCGGCGGGTCTCCGCAGGCGATGTCCCCCCAGGCCGCCACCAGAGCACGGGATAGTCCATATTCCTCCCGCAACAGTTGTAAGGCTTGATCCGCCGCGTATCCCTTGGCAATTCCCCCCAGGTCCAGGCGCATCCCTGGCACGGTCAGTTGCACCGTCTGGCGCACCGGATCGAGCCGGACTTTGTCGTAGCCGACCTTGGCACGGGCCGCCGCCAGTTCCTGCGGCGCGGGCAACTCCTGCGTTCGACGGGCATGGCGCCACAGCAGTGACAGCGGGCCGACTGTGACATCGAAGGCCCCCTCCGACCGGCGGGACAAGCGCTCCGCCGCCGTCAGAACGGTAAACAGATCGTCGCTGACGCGCACCGGCGGCCCCACCTCCGTGGCAAAGGCCTGGCACAGCCGCATCAGCTCGCTCGTGGATTTGTAATCGCTCATGATCTCGTCCAGAGCGGCAATGCGGTTGAAGGCGGCCTGAGCGGCCCGGCGCGCCACCTCCTCCTCCGTGGCATAGAGGATGATCCGGAACGTCGTCCCCATGTGCTGGGAGTCGAAACTGAAGCGCTGCCACAGCCGCGGTACTGGCGCCACGGCGAGCGGGATCTCTGCCGTTTCTTGGTCTAGGTCCGCCGTCGGCTCACCGCCGCTTCCTACCACCGGCCCGCTTTCCTCTCCCGCCCCCGCCGGACCAACTCTGGCTTCTGCCGTCCAAACGGCTGACACTTCGATCCCCCAATTGCTACACTGAATACAGATCAGCACAGTCCACGGAACCAGAAACCCTAGAGTGGTCAACCGCATGGCGAATCCCCCTCCGCCGGCGGAACGGGTGGACAACCCCCACGGTTTAGACAACGGGAGTTCATGATGGTGATGCGTAGTATTGTAGGGATCGGAGCCGCCGCGCTGGGACTGCTCGCAGTCTTACTCAGTGCCAGCCGAGCGCGGGAAGCCCCGCCGCCCTACGACCACTCGATTTATAAGGTCAAGCTGGAACGCAAAAACTTTGTCGAACGTGTCCAGAGCTACCGGGTCATCGGCGGGCAGAAACAGCAGTTGCAAGCCGAATTCGAGATGGTCTTCGTCCCCGGCGGAGAGGTGACCATCGGCAGTCCCCCGGATGAACCCGGACGGCAGGACAATGAGGGACCGCAGTATCGGGCCAAAGTGGGCAACTTCTGGATGCAAAAATGCGAGGTGACCTGGGAACAGTGGGACGCCTTCTGGTACGACGAGGATTTCCTCAAAGCCGATGATGAACGGGCGGCCCGACTGCCTGTGGGAGAGGTCACCCGGCCCACGAACACCTTCGTCGATGAAACCTACGGACATGGCCGCGAAGGGCATCCCGTCATCTGCATGACGCATCACGCGGCGATGGTGTATTGCGAATGGCTCCGGCGCAAAACGGGCAAGCCCTACCGCCTGCCCACCGAGGCCGAGTGGGAATACGCCGCCCGCGCGGGCAAAGGCGATCTGCCCTGGTTCTTCGGCCGCGATGCCAGCCAACTGGGCGAGTACGCCTGGTATGCCGACAATTCCCCCGATCCCGACTACCCGGACAAGCCCAAAGGGTGTACCCATAAAGTCGGCACCCGCAAACCCAACCCCTTCGGCTTGCATGACCTCTACGGCAATGTCTGGGAATGGACCCTGGACCAATACGACCCCCAGGCGTATGCCCGGCGTGCTAAGCTACCCTTGAACCTCTGCCCGGTGATACCCCCGACGGACAAAAAGTGGTCCCATGTGGTCCGCGGCGGTTCCTGGGCCGATAAAGCCGAACGGTGCCGCAGTGCGGCCCGCCGGGTCTCTGAGGAAAGCTGGCAGAAACACGACCCCCAGGAACCCCGGAGCATCTGGTGGCTGACGAAAATGGACGTCATCGGCTTCCGCGTCGTCTTACCCGAACAGGAACAACCGGAATTGCTCGACCTCAAACCCCGCGTGGTTAAACGGTCGGAATGAGCGTGGCCCCGGCCCCTCCCTCAGGCGGACTGAGGAAGGGATGATCCTTCGTCCTACTCCCACAGGAGCCTTTCCCATGACAGAACCGACTCGTCGCACCTTCCTGCAAAGCAGTGCTGTCGCCGGTCTGACCTTGGCCAGCACCACGGCGGGTCTCTACGCCGCCAATGGCCAGCCCCTGCGTGTCGGCTTGATCGGCTGCGGCGGTCGAGGCACAGGGGCGGTTCGCGACATCCTCGAAGCCTCGGCCCGACTCAAGAACAACCCGGCGGTCGAAATTGTCGCCGTCGGCGACGCCTTCAAGGAGCAAACCGACCGCATCCTCCGCGACTTCGCCAATAGCAAAAACTTCGCCCCTTACCGGGCGCAGATCAAGGTAACGCCAGACACCGCCTTCCACGGCTTGGACGCCTATCAGAAAGTGATCAACGCCGGCGTGGACATCGTGCTTCTGGCCACACCGCCCGGTTTCCGACCCCAGCACCTGGCCGCCGCCCTCGCCGCGGGCAAGCACGTCTTCACCGAAAAGCCCGTAGCCGTCGATGCCGCCGGCGCCCGCCTCTGCTACTCCCTCGTCGAAAAGGCGAACACCCAGAAGCTCTCCGTGGTCGCCGGCACGCAGCGCCGCCACCAGAAAGGTTACATCGAAACCATCCGCCGTTTGCATGACGGCGCCATCGGGGACATCGTCGCCGCCCGCTGCTCCTGGAACGGCACCGGCATCTGGTTCCGCAATCGCCGTCCCGGCCAGCCCGACGCCGCCTACCAGATTTACAACTGGTACCACTTCCTCTGGACCTGTGGCGACCATATCGTCGAGCAGCATGTCCACAACCTCGACGTGATCAACTGGGTGCTCAACGATCATCCCATCCGGGCGGTAGGCATGGGCGGCCGCACGGTCCGTCCCGCTGGTGATCCCAAAGACGTCGGCAACATCTGGGATCACTTCGCCGTCGAGTACGAATACAAAAACGGCGTCCGCATGTATTCCTTCTGCCGCCACACGCCGGGCGAATCCGACGTCTCCGAAACCGTCTTCGGGAGCAAGGGCCGTTGCCGGGTTGACCAATACCAGATCAACGGCAAGCGCGTGGCTGACGACGACATCAGCCCCTACGTGCAGGAGCACATCGACCTGCTCACCAGCATCGCCACGGGCAAACCGCTCAACGAACTCCAGGCGGTCACCGATGCCACCTTCACCGCCATCCTGGGCCGCAATGCTGCCTACGCCTGTCGCAATCTCCGCTGGGAGGACGCCTTGGCCGCCGATGAGGACTACTTCCCCAAGAACCTGACGATGGACATGAGCCTGCCCGTCTCACCGGCTCCTGTCCCCGGCGGCTGGAAGCTCCCCCCCAAGGCACGAAGCTGACGGCCCCTGACAACTCCGTGAGAACCAGGGGGCTTGCCTACAGACCGGCGGCCTCAGCCATCCCCAGCCAACCTCAAAACTCCACGGCGGCTGTGACCCACCTCCACAGCCGCCTTCATGTTAATAGGGGATAAGTTTTCTGTGTGTTGCCTTATCTCTTCGGATAGGATTTCTTCACATCTACCATTTCATATCCATCACACAATCGACACACCATTCACTCTGCGGCATATCGATGCAATGAAACGATATGTTATTCACTCTGCGACATACCGGTGCAAATCGGCTTTGTCACATGCATAGAGTATCCGTCTTCCCGCGAATTGCTTCCTCTGGGGTGATTGAGCGGTGAATTGAGTCCCACGAGTTGAGACCCAAAGATACCGCCCTTCCAACTCCCACAGCGCCATAACCTCCATCTTAAACCAGCTCCTATTTCTTCCCAATAGAGTCGTGTTTCATTAGGATTTCGATTATTATGATGCAATATGCTATACACGGATTGTCATATATACGTCACAGTTGCAAATCAGGGGGACGGAGTGTCCGAAGCGAATGGTACAGGGGCGGAAGGCGGGGGGGATTCCCGCTCCGCGGACGGGTCGGCTTCTGGGAACAAGAGGGGGACGGTGGGGGCGAGAGGTTTGAGTTTGTGTTTGCGGCGCGGGGGTCCTTCCGGCGGGTCGATCGAGGCGGCGGGGCGGCGCTGAGGAGCGGGCAACTCATGGCGGGATTCCAGGGTGCGGAGCACCTCTGCGGCACGCTGGAGGACCGGTTCCGGCACTCCGGCCAAGCGGGCGACATGGATGCCGTAGCTCTTGTCGGCGTGTCCTGGGGCGATGCGATGGAGGAAGATGACGTCGCGGTCGGTTTCCCGGACCAGGACGTTGTAATTGCGCAGTCGGGGCAGAGTGTGGGCCAGTTGCGCCAGTTCGTGGTAATGCGTGGCGAAGAGAGTGCGGCAGCCGATGGCGTCGTGGAGGTGCTCCGTAATGGCCCAGGCCAGGGAGATGCCGTCGTAGGTGCTGGTGCCGCGGCCAATCTCATCGAGGATGACCAGGCTGGCCGGCGTGGCGTTGTTGAGGATGTTGGCCGCTTCGGTCATTTCGACCATGAAGGTGGAGTAGCCCCGGCTCAGTTCATCGCTGGCTCCGACGCGGGTGAAAATGCGGTCGGTCAAGCCGATGCGGGCGGAGCGGGCCGGCAAAAAGCTGCCGATATGGGCGAGCAGGGTCAGCAAAGCGACCTGGCGGATGAAGGTGCTTTTGCCGCTCATATTCGGGCCGGTGATGAGCCAGAAGGTGCCGTGCTCGGCATCACAACGGACATCGTTGGGCACAAACGTTCCAGGGGGAAGGGTTTGTTCCAGGACGGGGTGCCGCCCGTCGCGGATATCCAAGATGGGTTCGGCGACGATGGCCGGCCGGACGTAATTGCGCTCGACCGCCAGTTCCGCCAGGGCCGCGAGGAAGTCCAACAGGGCCAGAGTTTCCGCGGTCTGTTGCAGGCGGGGAATGTACTGGGCCGCCTCTTCCCGCAAGGCGGAGAATAGTTGGGCTTCCAGAGCGCGGGCCTTCTCTTCCGCCGTCAGCACCTTTTCCTCGTATTCCTTGAGGGCCGGGGTGATGTAGCGCTCGGCATTTTTCAGGGTGCCCTTGCGGATGTAGTCCGGCGGGACGCGGGAAGCGTTGGCGTGCGTGATCTCGATGTAGTAACCGAAGACCTGATTGTACCCCACCTTGAGGCTGCTAATGCCGGTGCGGGCGATCTCCTGGGCCTGGTAGCGGGCGATCCAGTTTTTGCCTTCGCGGCTGAGCTGGCGTAGTTCGTCGAGTTCCGGGGAAAATCCGGGGCGGATCAGGCCGCCTTCCTTGGCGGAGAGGGGCGGTTCCTCCACCAGGGCGCTTTCGAGCCGCTGGCGCAGATCGGCGCACAGATCGAGCTGACGGCGGCAGCGCTGGAGCAGGTCCGAGCGGCGGTTTTCCAGCAAGGGTTGGATGTCGGGGAGCAGGCGGAGGGTGCGGGCGATGGCGGCCAAATCACGGGGTGTGGCGCGCAGGGTGGCGATGCGGCTGGTAAGACGTTGCAGGTCGGCACAGCGGGCGAGGGCTTCGCGGAGCTGCCGTCGGCCGGGAGAATCCTGCACCCATTCCTCGACGGCATCGAGGCGGTCTTCGATCGCCGGGGCGTCGGTCAGAGGGGCGAGAAGCTGATCGTGGAGATAGCGTGCCCCCATCGGAGTGAGGGTCCGGTCGATGGCGGCCAGGAGCGAGCCGTGGCGCTGATTGTCCCGCAAGGTACGGGTCAGTTCCAAGCTGCGGCGGGTGACTTCATCGAGGAGCAGACGTTCTTCGGGACGGTACGGCTGAAGCCGGCCCAACTGGCGGAGGTTGGCTTTGAGCGTGTCGCGCAGGTATAGGAGCAAAGCGCCGGCGGCGCGCAAGCAGGGCTGGTCGTCGGCAAAGCCAAAGCCGGCACAGGTCGCCACGCGGAAATGCTCCTTGAGCGCGGCCAAGGCAGTGGTCGGGGCGAACTGCCAATCCGGGCGGGCGGTGCGGCTCAGGGGTAGGACCGGAGCCGGCAGGGACAGCACGGCCTCAGCCAGCGATTCGGGAAAGAGAATTTCCGCCGCAGCGATCCGGCCCAATTCGTCGGCCAGGCGACAAGGGGGCAGGTCCAACGCCGCGAAGGTACCCGTGGTCAGTTCGACCCAAGCCAGGCCGTAGAGCGGCGCCTGGGGCGTCCCGCCGCCAACCACCGCGGCCAGATGATTCGGCGTGCGCGGATCGAGCAAGCCTTCGTCGGTGATGGTGCCGGGAGTAACCACCTGGGTCACCGCGCGGGGAATCAGCTTTTTCTTCGGGTCGGCCTCCTCCATCTGCTCGCACACCGCTACCCGGTAGCCCGCCTTGAGCAGTTGCCCCAGGTAGCGCTCCAGATGGTTGACAGGCACCCCGGCCATGGGAATCTCTTTATCGCGGCGGGTCAGGGTCAGACCCAGAACCTTGTGCCCCAGATAGGCGTCATCCTCGAACAATTCGTAAAAATCGCCATTGCGGAAAAACAGCACCGCGTCGGGATGGCGTGCCTTGGCCTCGTGATACTGCTGCATCATGGGCGTCAAGGGACGCGCCGGGGCAGACCGGCCCGCACCTTCCCCGCCAGCAGAACAGCTCTTGACCGTGGATGGTTCCATAGTTCAGCCAGTCGAATCCGCCCTCACTCTCCGTACAATCGGCCCCCTTATTTCCTGTTCCTACGTGGCTTCCATCGGCCATCGGCACATCTTGGCTATGCCTATTATCCCCATTCTCCACCCCCTTGGGAAAGGGACGTTGCGTATCCCAGCGATTATTCCGGCAGACGGCGTGCCCCTCCAGCGCAGAGGATTCGCAGCCGCTGTTCATCCCTTACACCACGGCTCGCTTCGGGAGACTCAATTCCGAAGCATTCGCCCCCGATTGTCGTGCGCTTGCCCAAACGATTACTCTCCCCTCCGATCAGGTTCAGCGCTTCGGCAGTTCGGCGGCGGGCGGGAATTTGCTTGGCGAAGCGCTTCAACTTGCGGTAAAATGGAGCCAATGTGGCGGCGGCTCGATTGAGGGTTTCTGCATAGCCGAGTGCCAAGGCCATGACACAGAGCCGCACTTCGACGGAGCAGAAGATCGACTCCGCAGCGCAGCCATCGGCATTTCTTGTATCTGACAGACAGGAGTTTGGTCCATGTCCCGCATGATCTGGAAGTGCACCACGCTCGGCCAACGGCCATTTTTGGTGCTGAGTCTGCTTTTTGTGGGCGTTTTGGGGCTGTTCGCCAGTTTGGGAAGCGCGGGGAGCCAAGCGGTTCCTTCCGCGGAAGTCGCTCCGCCGCCGCGACCGGACCCCGTGGCCGAATGGATCGATCAGGAAGGCTCATTCGATTATGCCGCCGCGGTCAATGCTCTGTTGGGCCGGTCCGTGACGCCACAAACCAACGCCATCGTGCTCATCTGGCAAGCGCTGGGGCCGACTCCGGAAGGAGGAAGCTCCCTACCCGCGGAATACTTCGAGTATCTGGGCTGCCCCCGTCCCGCAGGAAGCAAGGAGGATTTCATCAAGTTGTACCGCTACGCCGGGGAAGTCCTCCGCCTGCCGGAAAGAGCAACGGAGCAACTTTACGACCAACTCTTTTTGCTGGCGGCGATCCCCTGGAAGGACAAGGAAGCGCCGGAACTGGCTGACTGGCTCCGGAGGAACGAGAAGGCCCTGGAACACCTCCGCCACGCCGCCGAACGACCGCATTACTTCAACCCCGCTTACAAATTGTGCGACGATGGCACGACCATCTCCTTGCGGGATAATCTGCTTCCCCATATCCAGGCGTTGCGGGAGGCGGCCCTGGCTTTCTCCTTGCGGGCGATGAACAAGCTCGGCAACGGCGATACAGCCGGGGCGTGGCAGGACATTCTGACCGCCTACCGGCTCAGCCGGCATCTCGCCCAGGGCATGTGGATCATCGAAGGGTTGGTAGGCGTAGCATTGGAAACCGGCATTCTCTTCAAGACCACCAAGGCGTTTCTGGAGCATGCCGCCCTGCCCCCCCGGCAACTCGCGGAATGCCTGCGGCAACTCCGAGCACTCCCGGAGCCGGACTGGATCACCCATCGCGGCGTGATCGTCGAAATGGCCGCAGTGCTCGATCATCTCCAACACAAAGCCCCCAAAAACTACGCCGAAGCGATCAAGGGGATGCAGGCATCGTTCAATCGGCCCTTTCCGCCTCTGCCCCGGCAACTCGAAGAGGTCCCGATTACGGTGGAGGGATGGGTGACCCTTCAACGGGAGCTCATCACGCGCTATCTGCGTTGGGGGGATTACCTGCGGCAGCACGGGAACAAGCCTTACGATCCCACGGCCCTGGAAGCGTTGAGGCCAGACCCCAAGGTCCTGGAAGAGCTAGGGCGCGAGATCGAGCGGGAAATCGCAGCCTGGAAGAAGGAGGAAGGCCAAGATGCAGCCCGCGCCTGGCGATTGCAGGAAATGACAGGACGCTACGCGGGAATGACCCTTTTCTTCATGTCCAGCGATTTTCTGCCCAAATTCCATAAGACCCATTTGCGGCGCAAGCAATGCGGGGAGTTGCTGCAAGCGGCAATCGCGTTGGAGCTGTATCGCTGCGAGCAGGGGCGCTATCCCCGGCAATTGCAGGAACTAGCAGGGAAGTACCTGCCGGAGGTGCCGCTGGACCGCTTCCGCAATCAGCCGCTGGTGTACCAGGTCAGTCCCGAAATGGTCCTGGTTTATAGCGTGGGACCGAATGGCCGGGATGATGCCGCCCGTAGCTACCTCGATGACCCCAACGAGCGGGAGGCGGACGATCTGGTGGTCCGCTGGCGTCCCCGCCTGAAACCCTGAGCCGCAAAGCAGGGCGTGCCAAAAGCCGCAAAGCAGGGCGTGCCAGAAGCCTCCGATACCTCCAGGCTCGTCTTGCCGCTGAACTCGGCCCTGCGGTATCTTCATGCCGATGAGACTACGGCCTTGGCTCTGCGCTGGGTTTGTTGCACTGCTCATTGTTTGGACGTGGAAGCTGGTGGAACCGAATCCCGTCCCGGCGGCGCTGGAACAGGAACTGCCTGCGGACTGGCGATTCTGGCTTTCCAAGGCCGTGCACTTTGGCATGTATTTCATCCTCTTCCTACTCGGAACGGGGGGACTGAGGTCCCGCTGGCGCTGGGGCGTCGCTGGCTTGCTGCTGCTCCACGCCGGCCTGACCGAGCTGATCCAGACGTGGGTCCCCAACCGCCACGGTTCGCTCCGGGATGTGCTCATCGACGGCGGCGGCGTGGCCGCCGGCCTATTCCTGAGTGAATGGTGCCGCCGAACACGCCAGGGATGTCGCGGGACCGCTCTCAGTGAGACCTGACTATCTGACTTCTCAACTTCTAACTTCTCCGCTCCGACCAAAAGTGCTTTCCTTGGGTCAAGCGACGGATTATACTGGTGCATTATGCAGTCTTCGGACAGCCGCAAGCCATCGCCATCCTCGCCGGAGCCGCCGGCTCATCCCGGAGCGGAGAAGGAAGAGAACCGTTCCCAGAGTGCCGAGCAGACGATGCTGGGAAAGGGAAGCGGCGCTGAGGCGGAAGCGCCCGAGGCCTCGCGGATCAGCCAGCAGGAGACGCTGCCGTTGCCGCAGGATCGCGAGGGAACGGTCAGCACGGTGGGGGTGGCGGCGAGGCCGGCGGGGGACTCCGCCGAACGGGGTTCCGGCGTGCGGTCTTCTTCGAGCCGTCCGTTGCCTTCGATTCCCGGCTATGAGCTGCTCGGCGAGTTGGGGCGCGGCGGCATGGCGATTGTGTACAAGGCCCGGCAGACGAAGCTGGACCGCCTGGTGGCTTTGAAGGTGCTGCGGGAGGGAGTCTACGCGAGCGAGTTGGACCTGGCACGGTTTCGCCACGAGGCCCTGGCCATCGCGCGCATTCAGCATCCGAATGTCATCCAGGTGTACGACATCGGGGAGCATGAGGGACTGACCTATTTGGCGATGGAGTATGCGGGGGAAGGGACGTTGCAGCAATGGCTGGCAGGCCAGCGCCTGTCCGTGGTGGGAGCCATCCGGCTGGTGTACACCCTGGCCCGCGCCGTGGGAGCGGCCCACCAAGTCGGCATCACCCACCGCGACCTCAAGCCGGGGAATATCCTCATCGTCAATGGCGTGCCCAAAATTGCCGACTTCGGGCTGGCGAAGCAGTTGGAGCATTCGTTGCAGACAGCTAGCGGAGCCATCCTGGGCACCCCGCAATACATGGCGCCGGAGCAAGCGGCAGGGGACAATCGCCGGGTCGGTCCCCCCAGTGATGTCTATGCGCTCGGCGTGATCCTGTTTGAATTGCTCACGGGGCGCGTGCCGCTTCAGGGGGATACCCTCCTGGATACATTGGACCGGGTCCGTTTCATGCCCCCACCGCCGTTGCGTGAGTTGCGCGGCGATATCCCAGGGGAAGTGGAAAGCGTGGTGCAGCGCTGCCTGCGGAAATCGCCGGAGGAACGCTATCCCAACGCGACGATGCTCGCCGAGGAATTGCTGCGTATCTTTCCTGCGCTTCAAAGCGGCGGGCCCACAGCTTCTCGATCGAGCAGCCCGATTCCCTCCGCTTTCTGGTCCATTCTGGGCACCATCGCCGCTCTGATTCTGGCGGCGATTCTGGTCAGGCAAAGCGGCCTGCTTCCCTGGAACCGGCCAGCCCCCGCCCCTCCGACTCTCCCGGCGGGCAGCAGCCAGCCTTCCCCCTTGCCCACACCCTAGGAAGGGCTGCACCTTTTGCTGCTGGCATCCTGGCCGCGACACCTGTCCCTGGAGAATCGCTCACAAGTCGCTCACACCAAAGCCCAGGCGGGGCGGCAGGCCCCACCCTAGACCGGCGTTCGTTCTCCAGCCAACAACGTAGTCGCAAATGCAAGGCAGAACCATGCTCCCTGTCCGTTTTGGGACTTTTCCGTCCTAGGACTTACTCACCCAGACGGGCGGCGGAGTGATGGCATCGGCGGGGCGAGGGCCGGGATGCGTCCGTCCGCTTCCCGCGAGACGGCTGATGCAGCGGACGGTCATGTCGTGATCACAGAGGATTTGACAACTCAGGCGGACGCCTTGCAAGCCGCGCTCGGCGAGCACCTTCTTTTCCGCCTCGGTCATCTGTTCCGGTTCCCCGGCGACGAACTCCACGCGGCAGGTGGTACAGCGCGCATTCCCCCCGCAGGCATGCAACTGGTCCACTCCCGCCTCATCGATCAGAGCCAAGACCAGACGTTTTCCCGCAGGAACATCAAACGTGCCGACTCCTTCCACCGTCAAACGCGGCATAGGATTCCTCCTTCCTTCGACCGATAGTTGGCGGAGCGCTGCTTCCTCCTCCTAAGGTTGTCCGCCGAATGAGCAAGGGCGTCCGCCGAATGAGAATGCCCGCCGATGAGCGTCAGGCTATCACGTGCGCCGCCTGGCTTATGGTCCAGTCAGCCTCGCTTGGCATCTGAGATCATTGTAGGCCGCGTCCGCTCTGGATGGGACAGACACAGTCCTGGCACTATCCGGTCTGGGGCAGCGCCGCAGTCCGGCAGCCTTGCTTCCATTGTGCTAGCGGGGATCAATGGTAGTTTGACCCGCCGGATGCTACACTGTAGCCAAAGGGCCTTTGGGTTGGAATTGGGAGGGAAGTATGGCAGCGCTCATGCCGATGGACGACCGGGATGGGGTGATCTGGTTCAACGGGCAGTTAGTGCCCTGGCGGGAAGCCAAGGTGCACGTACTGGTGCACAGTTTGCATTATGGGAACGCGGTGTTCGAGGGGGCGCGCATTTACAACGGCAAGGTGTTCAAGCTGACGGAGCATTCGCAGCGTTTGCATCGGTCCGCCCGAATGTTGGCCTATGAGGTGCCGTATTCGGTCGAGGAGCTGGACGCGGCCACGCGGCGGGTGGTGGCGGAAAACCGGCTGCAAGCGGGGTATGTGCGTCCCCTGGCCTGGCGCGGGGCGGAAACGATCGGCGTATCCGCCGTGGGGACCAAGGTGCATACCATGATCGCCGCCTTCCCGTGGGGTGCGTATTACGAGCAGAAGGCAATCCGCCTGATGACCGCCCGCTGGAAGCGTCCCAGTCCGGAGTCAGCCCCGGCAGGCAGCAAAGCGGCGGGATTGTACATCATCTGCACCCTGGCCAAGGACGAGGCCCTCGCCGCCGGTTTCCAGGACGCCCTCATGCTCGACTACAAAGGCCGGCTTTCGGAAGCGACGGGCGCCAACCTCTTCCTAGTCATCAACGGAGAATTGCACACTCCCACGCCGGAAACCATCCTCAACGGCATCACGCGTCAGACCGTGATGGACCTGGCCCGGCGGCGTGGCCTCAAGGTCGTCGAACGGGAAATGTGGCCTGAAGAGCTAGCCCGCGCGAGCGAAGTGTTCCTCACCGGTACCGCGGTTGAAGTCCAACCGGTCGCCGCTGTCGATCAGCACGAGTATCCCATCGGGCCGATCACCCAGATGCTTCAGGAGGATTACGCGGCTCTGGTCCGCGCTTGATCCCTGTGGATCACTCCCCCGCGGTCCCGCCGAACCAACCTCAGCGGCGGCTAGCAGCGGAGAAATGACTCGCTCCGGCGGCTTCGCTTCCGCTCCCGCTTCCTGGGAGGAGGAAGCCGGGAGGCCATAGAACCAGAACGTTGCGGGAACGCAAGTGCCGTCCCCACCGCCGGCGCGGCCCAGCCCTTGGCGGCCATCCCCCGGCCCACCCAGACCTTTCTGAGGGTGTTATCATGCGGGCAGCGGTCACTGTGTCGTTGATTCCGGAGGTCCGCCAGGGACCGTTCGTTTTCACTGGCGATCTGGTCCAGGCCTGTCAACGTGCGGCAGCACTCGGCTTCCACGCCATCGAACTGTTCCCGGAAGACCCCGAGGCGGTGGAGGCCGAGGAACTCCGCCAGGTGCTCGACGACTGCCAATTGAGCCTGGCCGCGGTGGGCACAGGAGCCGGCTGGTTCCGCCATCAGTTGAGCTTCACCAGCAGTGAGGAAAGCATCCGCTCCCAGGCGGTAGATTACGCCCGGCGGATGATGGACTTGGCCGCCGCGTTTTCGGCGCCGATCATCATCGGGGCCATGCAGGGCAAAGCCAGCGGCGGGCTGAACCAAGCCACGGCGCTGCGCTATCTGGGGCACGCCCTATTCCAACTGGACGAGCATGCCGAGGCCTTAGGCGTTACCCTGCTGTACGAACCCCTCAACCGTTACGAGTCGAATCTGATCCATACGCTTGCCGACGCGGCGACATTCATCCAGGGAGCTGGTCTGCGCCAGGTGCGTCTGCTGGCCGATCTGTTTCACATGAACATCGAGGAAAGCGACCTGCCGGGGGCGTTGCGGCGGGCCGGACCGCTACTGGGCCATGTGCATTTCAGCGATTCTAACCGTCGGGCCGCCGGTTGGGGACACACGAACTTTCCCCCGATCATCCAGGCGCTGCGCGATATTGGCTACGACGGCTATCTGTCGGCGGAGGTGCTCCCGCTGCCGGATGCTGAGTCAGCCGCTCGCCAGGCCATCACGGCCTTCCGCCAATGGGTCGGCTCACCCGCCGCTGGATAGAAATAGGCCCTGCCAGGCGGGAGATTCCGCTCCCTATCCCTCGGCTTCCGCCAGAGCCGCTGCTGACAGGGAGGCGTCACGGAGGAAAGCACGGAGAACGCCAACCCCTGTTTCGGCCACGTCCCAAGTCGAGACTTCTAGCCGCAGCGTTCCGACGCGTGATGATCGGCAACCACGTCCCTAACCAGTAACTCCCTAGCCAGTGATGATTCCGTCACACTTCCGCCGCAGTGGGAGTCAGCCGGCGGCTTGCCCCAGAGCGTTGAGATAGATCGAAGCGATCCGGAAAATTGCCAGGATGATCATCAGGGCAATCAGAGCGTAGATGGCCCAGGCGGTAGCGGTGGCCGCGGAGCGCAAGCGGCGGGCCGCTTCCTCAGCGTAGTTGGGGGACAGCCGTTCCATGACCTCCGGCAAATTGCCCGTCTGTTCCCCCAACTGGACGTATTCGTAGAACTCGTCGGGAAAGGGGGCGCCCGAAGCTCGCAGGGCTTCGGTTAGCGAGCCGCCCTTTTTGACCACAGCCACCGCCCGGCTTTGACCGCGGGTGAAAGCCGCATTGCTGGCCGCCTCCAGAGCATGCCGCACGACCTTGGGCACGCTCAAGCCCGCTTGATACCCCATGCGCAAAGCCACGGCGCACCGCTGGAGCGCCAGGAGCAGGAAAGCCGGTCCCCACCCCGGCAGCCCCAATAGGAAGGCCTCAAGCTGACTTTGCCAGCGGACCTTGTTCGCCAGGAGTTTGAGCCCTACCAGCAAAGCCACCGGCAGACCCAAGGCCACGGCCACAAACATCATCGCGCCGGAGATTCCCGACAGCCCCAATCCCAACGGGTCCGTGGTGACGGCCTGCCCTTGCCCGCCCAGGTATCCCAGGATCAAAATCAGCAGGGTGATGACCCCCACCGCCGCCAGATACATCAGCACCGGATACGTCATGGCGGAGCGGAACTGCCGCTGGATGGACTGGACCTGATCGTAGTACTCCTCCAGCACCTGGAAGGTTTCTTCCAGGTGTCCCGTCCTTTCCCCGACGCGGATCAATTCCACAAACAGAGGGGGGAAGCAATCCAGATAATCGGCCAGGGCATCGCCCAGGCTCTCCCCTTGTTCCAGGCGCTGGGCGAGGGCGGCAGCCACGGGCCGCAACACGGCCGGTCCCGATCGGCTTTGCTGGCGGAAGAGCTTCACGGGATCCAGCCCCGCGGCCAAACCGTGCCGCAAAACCCGGCACCACATCACCAGCGCCCCTACCGGACACCGCGCACTGGAAAAGATCATCGCCTCCCCCTTACCCCCGCTCTCCTGGTTCCCACCTGCCGATCCTGGCTCCCACCCGGCAACCCCGGCTCCTATCCGACGACCGTGGCTCCCTCTCGAAGCCCCTAACTCCCCTCCAGCGACTCTGGCTCCCTCTCCCCGCATTCCGCCGCCTCTGGCTACGATCATATCACAACGGACACTTCTCCGGGAGTTCCCGCTGCCCTCCCTCGGCGGGGAAACAGACCCCTGCCAGCCCTCCGCCACTTGGGATGAACCGCTCCTCTTATTGGGGGGCCGCCTTAGGATGAGAGCAGATGGTGTTTTTGCCGCCGTTCGCATTCGATTCCGGGGACCGTCCGGTGGAACCGAGGGACTTATTCCGCCGCGGCGTCGAGCTGTTCCAGGCCGGGGAGTATTTCGAGGCTCACGAAGTGTGGGAGGAATTGTGGCGTGAGGCGTCCGGCGAGGCCCGAGCCTTTTACAAGGGGTTGATCCAGTTAGCCGTGGCGCTTCTCCATGCCGAGCGGGGAAATCGTAGCGGCTCGGAGCGGCTGTATCACTCCGCCCGGCGCTTGCTCGAACCGTACCGCCCGGCCTACGGCGGCTACGATTTGGAGACCCTGCTGCGGGAGTCAGAGCCGTGGTTGCAGAGCTGTTGGGCCGCTGGCGGCCAGCCGGCGGGCGGAATTGGCGGAGGCCGGCCTCGGTTTCCCCCTGTCACAGATGCCGAGGGGCGATAGGCTATCCCTAACTCTCTTCCCCAACGGTGCAACCCGTCCCCAACGGTGCAACCCGGCGGGGAGCGAGGCTGTGGGAAGCGAGGCTGGTCCACAGGAAGCGAGACTGTTCCTTGTATTCCTTGCGAGAAAGGAGAACAAACCATGGCTCGGAGCGTCACCTTCAAGGGGAACCCTGTCACACTGGAAGGACCGGAACTCAAAGCGGGGGACAAGGCCCCGGACTTCACTTGTCTGAAGGGACTGGAGGTGGTGACCCTGGCCAACACTCCGGCGAAGGCCCGCCTTTTCAGTGTGGTGCCGTCCCTGGACACCGCCGTTTGCAGTGCCCAAACGAAGAAGTTTGAGGAGGCCATTCGGGACCTGGGGGATGCGGTGGCGTGCTACACCGTCAGCCTCGACCTGCCATTTGCCCAAGGCCGCTTCTGCTCCGCGGAAAAGATCACGACAATGCAAACCCTCTCCGACGTGCACAATCACTCCTTCGGCAAAAACTGGGGCGTGCTCATCAGCAGTGGGCTGCCGCTGCCGTTGCTGGCGCGGGCCGTATTCGTCGTCGATCGCAATGGTACCATCACCTACGCCGAGTATGTCTCCGAGATCACCAATCATCCGAATTACGACGCCGCCTTGGAAGCCCTGAAAAAGGCTGCCGCCTGAGAAAGAAACCACGGTCGCAAAAGGCCACCGCGGTCCCAAAAGACTGCCGCCTGAGAGAGCCACCGCAGTCTTAGAAGGCTGCCGCCTGAGAGAGCCACCGCAGTCTTAGAAGGCTGTCGCCCGAGAGGTTTCTCGCCCTGGCCGCTGGCCAACCGTTTCCGCTTCCGCTCGTTCCCACCCGTCCATACTGGTGGGGGATCAGGCGGATCTTTCGACTGGGTCTTCCGGACGCCACGGCTCAATCAGGAAGACTCAGACCATCGCGGGACAAAGACGGCGGAGGCGGAACGCCGAGCGGATTCGCTCCGCGGCAGGCCGTCTTCCACCGCCGGCAATAGGCCGAAAGATAGCGAAAGGGCGCCGAATGCAGCGAATATACGGCCTGTAACGCGCAGGGACAGTTGGGGCGGTTATGCGGCAGCCAAAAAAACTTTCACCTGCCACGAGTACGGATTAGTCTAAAGAAGTGAGGTGATCTCAGCAGGTTTCCTCCATGGTGAAGGGTGATAGCCATGAGCCGACCAGTGGTGCCTCTTTTCGTCCTGAGCGCGGCCGTGATGGCCGGTACTGCGGACCTGGCGCGCGCCGGTTGGGACAACGTGTTCCAGGTGTGTTGTTTCGGCTGTGATCGACCACGGGTCAGCTTTGCTCCCCCCTGTCCACCTCCGCCGTGCCCCCAGCCGGAGGTCCGCGTCAGTTACATCCAGCGCACCTACTATCAACCGGTGACGGAATATGTCCGGACCACCTATTACGAGCCGGTCACCCGGAATGTGACCTCCTACTACTACGAACCGGTTACGGAGTACCGTTACACGACCTATTACGATCCTTGCACCGGTTGTCCGATCCGGGTGTGCCAGCCGACCACTTCATACCGCTTGCGGAGCCAATGCAACACGGTGACCAGCTACGTGGAGCGCACAGCCCTGGTGCCGGTCACCAGTTATCGCCCGGTCACGGTGCAGCAGCCGGTGGTGAGCTACTACTATCCTCCCACCAGCGTGTCGTATGGGGCGCCGCTGGTCCCGGCTCCTCCGGCTGCGATTCCTCCCGCCGCCCCCAGCGTCCAGGAAATTCGGGACCAGGTACCCAGTGTCATGCCGCCGGGCGGCAGCGGCACGGATAAAATCCCGCCCCCCAATGTTCCCACCCAGCCGGGTATGTCCTACCCGCGGCCCGGCACGTCCGGCCAAGTCCGCCCCGAACGCACCGCCAGCCTGCCGCGAAACTCCAGCCCCACCGTCACCGTGCGCGGAGAAGTCGTCCTCAAGGATCAGATCACGCCGCGC
Organism: Thermogemmata fonticola; assembly: GCF_013694095.1. Classification (NCBI taxonomy): domain Bacteria; kingdom Pseudomonadati; phylum Planctomycetota; class Planctomycetia; order Gemmatales; family Gemmataceae; genus Thermogemmata; species Thermogemmata fonticola. The sequence goes on from NZ_JACEFB010000008.1 coordinate 84,563, forward strand.
AGCGGGGCGCGACTGGTCTTCGTCAACGCGGACAACCTCCAGCAGCGCCACTACGTCACCGCTAACGCCTATGGCGAGTTCGATACTTCTCTGCCCGTCGGCCGGTGGTACCTCTACCTCGGCGGCGAAGATGGACGCGCAGTCTATCACAAGCAGATCACTCTGGCTGGCGACCGCGACCTCGTCGAATACAAAGTCGTCAGCCGTTGAATCCTCCCGGCGGTAGAACCTCCCTGCATCATCTTACCCCCATTCACGCTGGGCTACCGCCCAAGCCGATCGCACCACTTGCCGACCCAATGCCCGGAACCACCCGCAGAAGGTGGCTTCTTTTTTTTGCCAGACTCGAAGTATAACCTCAATCGCCAGGTGAGTGGTGTCAATTCAAATCCCCAATCGCCGCCGCAATATGTGCGATGTGATTCGGTTCCGAAGGGTTGTTTCAGGTTCCCGCATGGTCATGGTGCAGAGGCAAGCCTGCGGCCAATGCCTCCGGGGGAAATGATGGCCGAGGTGCGGCAATGGCGGCACGAGCGGGCGGCAGCGGCGAGCAAACGGCGAGGTCCCTCGGATGCTTCGGGAGAAACAGCGGGGAGGCGGCGGAGAAAGTCATCGAGAACTCCCAGCCAATCGCGGAGCCGTTGGGGCAGATCGGCAGGTAAAGGCCGGGAGGTGTATACCACTTGATCGTCAAACACCAGGCCGTTGCCCTGGGCAATCAAGCGGATGTCGGCCTCAGGATTGAGACTGAAGTAGCCCGCCAGGCTGACGCCGCGCGCGGTGATCAGGATCGGCCCCAAGACGGCTTCATGAGCCGGGTCCCACCGTTCGACCCAGAGCAGATCCGGGAAGGCAGCCAGCCAGCGCCCTGTCAAATGGGGCCAGCGCTGGGCACACTCAAAAACATTCACGATGCCGGAAGACCAGGCCGGAATGAATTTCATCTGAAACAGACCGTACAGGTACTGCCATTGCTGGGGTCCAGAGGGTGTGAGCACCTGGTTCAAAGCCGGCAGGGCCAGGCAGAGGAGCTGCAAGTCCGCCGGTGTCCAGCCAGAGGAGAACGCCTCTTGACACAACAGCACTTGCACACGGAGCAGGCTTCCATATTCCACGGGCTGGGCCAGATACGCCGCCGCCACCGCCTCGGCATACGTCCAGGGTACTTCCCCCCGAAATGCTGGGGACAGCAAACTCACGAGGAGCATACTCCGATCGATTCCCGCCGGGAGAGCATCGCACCACTCCAGCCACTGTGCTACGCCCCGCAAGTGCCACCATTCGCTCTCCCCCTCCACGGATTGATCCTGGAGATGATGGAGGATGTGCTGGAGCACGGCGCGCCGTTTCGCGGGATCGCCTTTGCCCAGGCTCGTCTGGCATAATCGGATCAAAAAGCGGAGATGATCCGGCTGCTGCCAGGCGAGTTCCGGCACCAGATATTGCCAGGCCGCATCAATGAGCCGATCTTCCGGCGGAACAGGGGAGCGGAGCAAGTAGCGGACCAGGCCATAGATAAGGCCGCAGACCACCGGCAGGACAGCCATCCCAGCGGAAGAAGGCAGGACACTGAGCAGCAATCCCGCGGCACCCAGAGCAGCCAGACACGCCCCAAGGCGGGAGGAGGGCCGGAAGCGGACCAGGCTTCGCCGTTGCGGCGTCTGAATCGTCACGATTTCCCACCAGGGTCCCGGATGGTAGTCCACCGACCAGCCGAAGGTGGATAACCGCCGGGGAGTCAGAGTCAACGGCGGCCACGGGGACGGAGCCGAGGCGGGCACAGGGGACAAGCACACTGGGCACAGGCCGCAGTGCTCCTGGGCAGCCTGCTGGAGTAGGGGCCGCAAATCCTCAAGACTGGCAGAGGTGCGCCGGAGCCACTCGCGCAGGGCGGCTTCGCCTCCCCAGAACCACGCTTGGTCCAGCCACTGCGGGTTCCGGGTTTGCCGCCAGCGCTTCCACAGATCGAGGAGCAGATGGCGCGGGGAGCAGACGCGGCGGTGAGCGGCGTCAATGATCAGGCCGTGGTCGGACCAGAGATGTCGGGCGAAATCGGCCAAGGGAAGGCGTAGGGGGCAGCGGGGGCAGCGCCAGCGGCGTCGGCGCTCCCAGCGGGCCACGCAGCGGTCCAGGGCTTCGCAGCGGGGCACCTCCTCTTGCAGCCAGCGCAGGCATTCCCAGACCTGGCGCCGCGGCAGACCCCGCGTCAGCGCTCGCACCAGGGGACGGACATAGCGCCGGCGGTCCGGAACCAGCCGGAGCAACCGGGCGGCTGCCTGCCGGCGGACATTCCAGGCGATCCGTTCATCAGCCAGCAGGCGGACTGCGACATCCAGCGAGCGGGACCGGGCCGCAGCGGGCCACGCTGCCCATTGCACCAGCAGTTCCATCAACTCCCTGTGTGGATTCGAGGCTGCCATTGGCGAGCCACCTGCGAATCACCCGGAGGGTGGAGCGGCCAGACGTTGATAATCCGGCGGTTGCAGAGTGCAGCCCTGGTCGCCGCCCTGCCAGCCGAGAATGTGGGAAGGTTGGCCCCGTTGGAGGCTGCGCTGCCGCCAGCGGGCCAGCCACTGCACATCGACGGGCACGGCTTGCATCTGCGAAACGTCCCAGCCCAGAGCCGTACCTTGCTGAAGACTTTGTTCCGCCAGAGCCACCAGCACCGCGGCTGCCGCCCCCAGGTCCGGCGAGCACCAGGTATTCTGCCGACGCGCCCGCACGCAGCTCAAAAAGTGCCGCCACAAGGCTTCCGTTTCGTTCGGCGGCGGCGTGATGCTGAGCTGCTCCTGGGGGGTCAGGGGCGATTCCAGCCGGGCGGGATAGCGGGTGCCCCGGCAAGGATCGTCCCGGAAGATGTGCAGCGCGCCGCGGAGGAACTTCAGGGTCCCCAAGCGGCAGCGGACCACCTCTTCCAGCGGGTAGTTGCTCAAGGTAGTGGCGGTAGCCAAGAGCTGGCACCCTTCCTCAAAGTCTGCTACAAGAGTGGCGACATCCGGCACGGTCCGGCCGTCGTATTCCAGGTAGATCCCACCAGACGCCTGCACGCGTGCGGGAAAGCGCACGCCCATCGCCGCCAGCATCCGCGCCACCGGGGCATAAAGCAACTCGCTGAGCGGACCGCCGCTCAATTCATGCCGGCAGCGCCACTGGGCAAATGTGGCCCGATCGAACGGCAACTGGCGGGGGGATGGTCCGAGCGGCTGACCGGCCACCTCAAAACGATGCCCCAGAAACATGTTTCAGTCGATGGTGCGGGTATTCATCGACTCCACGAGACGGTAGAACCGCCATTGCCCGCGGATGTCGTTGCGGAAAGCCCCGGTCTGGCCTTGCACCACGTGGCCCAACTGCCCGCTCCGGAGATAGTCCCAGGCTTGTCCCCAGATGGGATCGGCCAGGTTCTGCACGCCGACCACGACCACACGCTGAGATTGCCGCCAGGCCGTCCACACCGCCGCTGCCTCCGCAGCAGTGCGCGTCATGGGGCGCTCCACGAACACATCCTTGCCCGCGGCCAAGGCGTCCAAGGTCATGCGGGCATGCCAGTGATCCGGCGTGGCGATGCACACCACATCCACTTCCCGCAATTCCAGCACGCGCCGGTAATCCTTGGTGACGTGCCGACGGTCGGCCGGGTCCAAACCGCACTTACGAGCCGCCGGATACAAACCCTGGGCATACCGCCGCTGGCTCAACTTCCCCCCGAACGTGGTGGTATATTCTTCCTCATGCCCATCCCACACATCGCAGACGGCCACGGCGGACACCGCTTCCCCGGACGCACCCAAACGCTGGATCACATCCATATGCGCCTGAGCACGCCCGCCGCAGCCCACAAACGCCACCCCCAACCGCTCGTTGGCCCCTAGCGTCCGATTGTAACCGGCTGCCGACAGCGATAAGACCGCCGCCGATCCCAAAAATGCCCGCCGATCTACTGCGCCATTCATGTCACCTGGCCCCCTCACGCATCTCCCAGTTCCGTTTCTCCTGGCACTTCCCCCAATCCCATCTCTCAGCCGCGCCGGCCAAACGCTCGGCCTTCCCCCGCAATCCCCTTGCCCTTCCGCGCCGCACCGGCCACCTCCACTTCCCTCCGGATTCCGAATCTTTCATCCTGCACCTCTCCTCCATCTTACGATTTTTGGAACCTTTGCAACATCGCCTGGACCGATTCGCTCCCCGCCAGAGTTTTTTTCCCTACCATAGAGCGTGGGAAATATCCGACGGCGAACGGAAGCGGTAGCGAACGGAACCGTGCAGGAGCGGATCGCGTAACAGTTCGAGGCCCTGATTCACGAGTTGATCGATCCATGCAGGCGAAACTGGCGCTAGAAGATGGGACCATCTACACCGGCGAAGCCTTCGGCGCTCCCGGCGAAGCCGGTGGCGAAGTCGTCTTCAACACCTCGATGATGGGATACCAGGAGATTCTGACCGATCCCTCTTACGCAGGTCAGATCGTCACCATGACGTATCCCCACATCGGCAATTACGGGGTCAATGCGGAGGACCGGGAGTCGGCCCGCGTGCAGGTGGCCGGTTTCGTCGTGCGGGACCTGACAGCCACTCCGAGCAATTACCGCAGCCAGAGCGATCTGGATACCTACCTCAAGACAGCGGGGGTGGTGGGAATCGCCGGCATCGACACCCGCGCCTTGGTCCGGCGGCTGCGGCTGCGGGGAGCCATGAACGGCGTGATTTCGTGCCAAGACCTCGATGACCAATCCCTGGTGGCCAAAGCCCGCGCCTTACCCCCGATGGCAGGCCAGGACCTGGTCCGAGCCGTGACACCGCGGGAACCCTACACCTGGCAGGAACGCCCCGGTTTGCTCGCCCGCCACATTCTGCCCCCTCGGCCTCCAGAAAAACATGTCGTCGCTATCGACTACGGCATGAAGTGGAACATCCTCCGCTTGCTCACCCAAGTCGGCTGCCGGGTGACAGTTGTTCCCGCCACCTTTTCCGCCGAAGAGATCCTCCGCCTCCATCCCGACGGTATCTTCCTGTCCAACGGTCCCGGCGATCCCGCCGCCGTCACTTACGCCATCGACACCATCCGCCAGCTCGTGGGCAAGCGCCCGATGTTCGGCATCTGCCTGGGGCATCAACTCCTCTGCCTGGCGCTGGGAGCCAAAACCTTCAAGCTCAAGTTCGGCCACCGCGGAGCGAACCACCCCGTCCGCAACGAACGCACCGGCCATGTCGAGATCACGACGCAAAATCATGGCTTCGCCGTCGATCCCCGTACCCTGCCCAGCGATGTCGACATCACCCACGTCAATCTGAACGACCGCACCCTCGAAGGCATCCGCCACAAGCGCCTGCCGCTGTTGAGTGTGCAATATCACCCCGAAGCCTCCGCGGGACCCCACGACTCCAGCTACCTGTTCGAGGAGTTCCGCCGCCTCATGGGATAACCTCGGTTTCCTTGACTCCCAAAAACCTACTTCGACCTCAGTTTGACCCCTCGATCTGGCATCCAATTACTCCTCAATCCGAAATTCTCGAAGGATGCATCACGCCCATTCTCGAGCTTAGCACCCAGCCGAGGCCAAGTGGCCGAGACTGACATCGTCCCCTACAATCCCACGGAGTAAAATGGGCGCTTTTGAGGATGAGCGAGTTCGGTAATGCGAATTGGCTCCTGGCACATTCCTCATCTTTGCCTACGCCATGTCATCGTGACGCTGACCTTAGTCAGCCACCTGATGGCTACCTTCGGGTTTCCCCTGCCGGCTTCAGGCTTGAGAAAGCCGACCGACGGCGTCCCCTATCCCTGCCAATCGCGCCCTTGCGGCTGCCTCAGTTCCGAGCAATGCTGGAGCGGCGACTGCTGTTGCTTCACTCTCGAAGAAAAGCTGGCTTGGGCGGAAGCGAACGGTATCGAGCCGCCGGAACATGTCTACCAGTTGGTCAAGGCCCCCAAATCACCCGCAGCTACGCTCACGGCCAAACCTTGTTGCTCCGAGATCGAATCTGCTTCGGCCCCATCTCAGAAAGCACTGAGGGAATGCTGCGAAGTCAGCGAAGCGGCGATGTCGTGCTGTGGCGAGAAATGGACCCCTCATGATGAGACACGAGCAGGCAATTCCCAATCGGCCTCTGACTGTCCCCACTGCCGGAGTCAAACTCCAACGAAATGCTGCGAACAGAAGGAAGCCCAAGGGGTTGGCAACACGCCTCGCATGCGCTGGGTCTTGGGAATCTTTGCTCAGAAGTGTAGCGGTAAACTCCTGGGGGGCCTTTTTCAGCTCGACCCCGCCCTCGTATCTCATCTGACGGCAATTGCACCGCCAGAAGTCAAACCCGACGGCTCTATCGTTCCGCATTCGGATCAAACCATCTCTCTGACCTCTCAGCCGCCCACTCCTCCGCCGCGATTCTGGCTTCCTTTGTCATTGCCGCGGATCGTCTTGTAGGTCCAGATTTGATCCCTCGTGTCCACCTCACGGGGCGGTGGTAGTAGGGGGAGAGCAAGACCGGGACTCGACGGTATTCCTTTGTGTCGATTCCGTCCGGTCTGACTCTGCTCAGCCACCTTGGCCACCAGGGCGTGCCGCGGATATTCCCGCATTCTCCCATGAGTTGAATTGCTACTCTCAGCGGGTTGAGCCGAGGAAATGTTCTTGGCTTCCCAAAGCTGTAGTGGCACAAAGTTGATCATAGTTTAGCTAGAAATGTTTTGTATAATTATTGAATGTTTATGATAGTATATCACTATGTTGATCTATTTATATGGAGATAGACCTATGAAAACGACCAAAGGTTTTACTCTTATTGAATTGCTGGTAGTGATTGCCGTCATTGCTATCTTGATTGGACTGTTGCTCCCCGCTGTGCAGAAAGTCCGCGAGGCAGCAGCTCGTCTGAAGTGTCAGAACAACCTCAAGCAACTCGGTCTAGCGCTTCATAACTATGAGAGTGCGCACCAGGTGTTGCCTGCCTTCAACAGTTTGGAAGGGAGTAATGCAGGGAACTTCTCGATTCAGGCCCGTCTGCTTCCGTATGTAGAGCAGGAGAATCTGCGAAACATGCTTTCCTTCGATGTTTCTTTGACGATCGGCTGCTGTCCCGGAGACTTGCGTCCGCAGTTTATCGAACCGGCGCAGACTGTATTGCCGCTGTTCCGCTGCCCCAGTGACGGCAGTCCGGACACCTTTACCGTCCGCTCAGGAACGCGGGGTGGGGCGACGGGAAGAGACTTCACATATGCCGGGACCAACTACCACGTGAATATCGGGACGGCCTTGGGCACCCTTTACGACTCTCGCTTACCGACGGATGGCATCGCCTGGGTCAACTCCCGCGTCCGCCTCACGGACCTCCGGGATGGGACGAGCAACACCGCCGCTTTTGGCGAGTCCCTTCTGGGGGTTCAGGCCCAGCAGGCTCCCGCCCCCACCAATGACAATGAACGGAAGCGGACGATGTTCAACATCACTTGCTTGTGGATCGACCCGTCCGTGCCTCCACGAATTCCCGGCCTCACGGCTGGCTACGTCGTTCCCTATGATCCGAACGCTTACTACTCGATGTCACTGTCGAGTCCTCTCAATCGCGGCTGGAGCGGCCAACGGGGTGCGGGCTGGATCAGCGGACGTGAATATTACACCGCCTACCAGCACTACCTGCCGCCCAACAGTAACATCCCCGATGCTCAGATCTGCGGTTACGGTATTTTTGGAGCGCGGAGCAACCATCCCGGCGGCGTAAACATCTGCTTCTGCGATGGCAGCGTGCGCTTCATCCGCGACTCGATTAGCCTGGACGCCTGGCGGGCTTATGCCACCCGCAACGGCGGCGAAGTCATTCCTGACAACTGAATGGCCTGTGGTAAAACCAACGGAATTCGGACCCAACCCTCCATCTGGCCGTAAGGGGGTTGCCCAAGCGGCCGGCCATGTTCCGGGCAATCAGGTGGGAGTCGACTGCTGCTGTTGCATGGCGGCATCGATTTGGGTCTGTAGCTCCGGGGAAACCTTGGCCTTGCCCTTGCACTTGGGATACTTGGAACAGCCGAGGTAATACCCGGGGCCGAAGCGGGACTTCATGAGCTTCATCGGCGCGCCGCACTCCGGGCAGGTCTCGGAGATGGGGACATTGGGCACGGAGGCCGCGGCGGCTTTCTTCTCCCGTGGCGGCGGGAGAAGGTGCTGGAGTTTTTCCCGCAATTCGGCGGTAAGGGACCTGGCATTGCGGCATTTGGGATAGGCGCTGCAAGCGAGGAAGGGGCCGCGCCAGGCCACTTTGACCACCATCGGGCTGCCGCACTTGTCGCAGGTGATGCCGGTTTCCGGCGGGCGGACGGGCTGGCCGTGTTCGTCAGCATCGGCACGGAAGCGGCACTTGCTATCGGGGCACTGGAGATATTTTTTGCCGGTTTTGCTCGCCTTGAGGAGCAGTTTCTGCTGGCCGCAGCGCGGGCAGGGTGTGGACGAAGGCAGGGTGGTGACGACCGGCTGTCCATCCGGTCCCAGGTTCATGGTGGTCGGGCATTGGGGCGCCGCCGAGCAGGTGAAGAAGACGCCGAAACGGCCGGACTTGCGCACCATCGGCTGGCCGCACGCCGGACACGGAATGTCCGTCGTGGTGGGGCCTTCCTGCTCCTGGCCATCGCTGCCGCGCTTGTACTGGCACGGATTGTCTTTGTCCTTCCAGCCGCTGCAACCGAGGAAGTAGCTGCCGGTTTTCGGGGAATAGCGTTTTTCCAGCGGGCGGCCGCACTTGGGACAGGGTTCATCGGTCAGGGTGCGCGCCGGCTCCATCTCCTGGTCGGCCTTTTTCAACTCCTCCGAGAACGGCCCCCAGAACTCGTCCAAGACCTGCTGGTACTGGCATTTGCCCGTTTCGATGTCGTCGAGTTCTTCCTCGAAGTGGCTGGTGAATTTGACATCCATGATGCGGGGAAAGTGATGGACGAGTTTATCGGTCACGAGTTTGCCGATTTCGGTAGCGTAGAAGCGTCCCCGCTGCTGGGTGACGTAGCCGCGCTTCTGAATGGTCGAGATGATGGTGGCATAGGTGCTGGGCCGGCCGATCCCTTCTTTTTCCAGGGCCTTGACCAGCGAGGCTTCGGTGTAGCGCGGCGGAGGCTGGGTGAAGTGCTGCGTGGCGTACAGCTCCAGGCGTTGCAAAGTTTGGCCGTCCTGGAGGGGAGGCAAGTCCGCATCTTCCTGTTTGCCGACGGGAGGCAGAACCCGGCGATAACCGTCGAAGCGGATGACCCGCCCCGAGGCGCGGAATAAACCGGCGCCTGCCGCGACATCGACGGTGGTGACCGCCACCACAGCCGGCTTGCACTGGCTGGCCACAAAGCGGCGCCAAATCAAGTCGTACAGTTTGAACAAATCCCCGCTGAGGCCCAGTTGCTGGGCTTTCTGCGGCGTGAGGGTAACATCGATGGGACGGATGGCCTCGTGGGCTTCCTGGGCGGCCTTGGCCGAGGCGAAGAGATTGGGAGATTCCGGCAGGTATTGCGGTCCAAGCTGGGACTCCTGGGCGATGTACTGGCGGACGGCCTGAAGGGCCTCCTGAGACACGCGGGTGCTGTCGGTCCGCATGTAGGTAATGAGGGCGGTGGGGCCTAAGCCGCGCAGTTCCACCCCCTCGTAGAGGCGCTGGGCGGCTTGCATTGTGCGGCTGGTGGAAAACCCCAGGCGGATATTCGCCTGCTGCTGCAAGGTACTGGTGATGAACGGGGGAGGCGGCCGGTCGAGACGCTCCTTCTGTTCGACTTTGACGACGGTGAAGGCAGCCGGCTGCAAGGCAGCCAGGAGCTGATCGGCGTCGGCCTCGCTCCGCAGACGCACCTCGGCCTCATTCCAGCGGACCAACTCGGCGAAGAAAGCCCCCGGCGGCGGTGCGGGCAAACCCGTGCGCTTGGAAGCGGCCGTGCCGTTGTCCGCTTTGTCCTCCGCTTCCGTGTCCACCACCGCGTTGTCGTCGCTCTCTGCGGCGCTGTCGGCATCCCCCTTTTTTCGGGCGTAGATTTTGCTGCCCTGGGAGCTGCCCGACCAGGAGATGGCACTTCCTTGCGGCGCGAGCAGGGCGGTGATTTTCCAGTACTCCTCGCTGCGGAAGGCCTCGATTTCCCGTTCCCGTTCGACGATGAGGCGGACAGCCACGGACTGAACCCGCCCGGCACTCAAGCGCGCGGCCACTTTTTTGCCGAGCAGATTGGACAGGGGAAAGCCGACGACGCGATCCAAGGCGCGGCGGGCTTCCTGAGCGGCCACGAGGTTGCTGTTGATGCGTTCCGGATGGCTCAGGGCTTGCTGCACCGCGGCTTTGCTGATCTCGTTGAAGCGGATGCGGAAGGTGCGCTCCGGGGGCAGTTGCAATTCATCGGCGATGTGCCAGGCGATCGATTCGCCTTCGCGATCGGGGTCGCTGGCGAGGAAGATGCGGCGCGCCCCGCTGGCGGCATTGCGAATCTCTTCCAGAATCTCCTGGGCGGATTTCCGCCGGCCGCGACGGTCTTCGTCATCCCCTTTGGCATCGACGACGTAGCGTAACTTCCAGCCGTCGGCAATGCGGATACCGGCCACCTCTTCGCCTTTGCGCTTGCGGGTGTCCAAGTCCCGTACATGGCCGTAACTGGCTACCACGCGGTAACCCGGTCCCAGGTATTTGGCCAGGGTGCGGGCCTTGGCCGGCGATTCGACTACGACCAGATCGTACCCGCCAGCCCCACTCCCGTTGCCTTGGGATTGCTCCGCAGGGTCCGCGTTGCGGCGGCTTCGCCGGCGGGTGGTCACCGCCGCCGATTCCGGGGATGGGGTTGCATCCGCCACATTCTCCTCCGCGGTACGCTTCGTGCGTGCTCGAGCCACGGTGTCTTATCTCCTCGGAAGAAACGGTCCTTCGGTGTCCAAAAGCGCTACCTCGATGTCTCAAACGGTAGCCGGTTCCCCAATTGTATCAACCGATCGAGACAATCTCGGCTTGCCTCTCGCCGGTCGAGGCTGGGTATGCTTCGCTCCTTTTGGTCCCCTCATCCGCTTTGGGTTTGTCCATCCCTGCCGGCGTTGTCCCTTCTGGCTTGCGGGACCTCCGCCTCTGCCCCGCGGCATGTCCCCAGAGTAACGCCCACCTGGACAGAGTTTGCGGTTGTTGGCGCCGGCAAATTCCGTACAATCGAACCGGCAGGGCAATCGATGCCCAATTTCCCTAATAGGACGATATAACACCTGTCAACCCCCCTCGCGGGAAAAGCGACGGGTTTGGCAGGGTGCGGCCATATACAACTTGGGGAATCGCAATGGCTTACAATCCCTTCAATTTTTTCCGGCGGAACCAGAAGACGCTCTTCGCCATTTTGACCGTCTTCATCATGATCATGTTCACACTCTCCAGCGGCCTGGGAGGGGGGGCGGACTTCTTCGACTGGTTGCCGCAGTGGCTGGGACGGCAGGCGGGCAAGAAAGGGGAGCACCTCTGCACCATTGACGGCCGCAAGGTGTACGACGGCCAACTGCGGGAGCTGAACCGGCAACGGGTGATGGCCAACCGCTTCATGAGTCTGGCCGCCCAGCAGACCATGCTCACCCTCAACGGCGTGGTCAGCGAATTGAGCGGCAAACTCAGTCCGGAAGCCCGCAACATTCTCCAGCAGGTGGCCCAGGAGGAAGGATTCCTCCGGTTTTTTGCGAGCAATCCGGAGCTGGCGGTTCAAGTGCCGCAACTGCTGGAGCGGATGAAGGCGAACACAGCGCGGATTCTGTCTCTGCCGGAGGCCCGCGCGGAGGACAAGGAAGCGGCCCGCGCCAAGATCGCCGCCCTGTCCTTGATGCTCAGCGGCAGCGGAGATCATTACTTCACGAACGTTCCCAACCGCAACAGCCGGGACCTGATCGAATTCCTGCTCTGGCAGAAGAAAGCGGATCAATTGGGCATCCGCCTGACGCGCGCCGATGTGGCCCGCTTGATCCAGGATGAGTTTTACGGCTATTTCCGCTCGGATGTACAAGTGCGCAAGCTGCTCCAGCAGCAGATGGAAGGCTTCCAGATGGAGCGCTGCCTGGATGCCATCGGGGAGGAGTTTCGGGTGCGTCTGGCCCAAACGGCGCTGTTGGGTTCGCTCAGCCCCCAGATGTCCCAGGAACTGGGCACCGGCTTCCCGGCTTTCCCCATTGCCTACGAATTGTTCACGCATTACCGCGATCAGTGCAGCGCCACTACGATGGCGGCAATTCCCGTTCCCGTGGCGAATTTTCTCGACCAGGTGACCCAATCGCCCACGGAGGATGAGCTGCGCCGGCTCTTCGAGCAGTACAAGAACAACGATTACAATCCGACGCGCGAGACACCGGGGTTCAAGGAACCTCGGCGCATCCGCCTGGCGTACTTCGGGGTCAGCGGCGAGGAGCCGTACTACCGGCAGGCAGCGGAACAATTGCTGCGGCAAGCGGAGGAACAGGCAAAAGTTGGTTCGGCTTTGACGGTACCTTTGCCGGGTATCTCTCCGGCATGGGTGGCCGGGGCGATAGGGCCGTCGCTGGGAGGTGAATTGCTTCTCCAGCAAGCCTACGCCCGCTACGAACGGGAGCAGCGAGATACCACGTTGTTCCGCTATCAATCGCCCGGTTTGAGTGTCGAGCGGCTGTCCGAGTCAATGGTGGCACGTCCTGCCACGGCCGCTGCGGTCCTGGCCGCGGTCGCGGGACAATCCACCGCCTGGGGCCATCCCGGCGTCAGCGTCACCCTGAGCATAGGCCCGCCGGTCGCTTACGAGCTGCGGCATCGCATCCGGGGCAGTGTGCCGGTGGTGCTGAGCATGCTCCCCACTCCCTCCCTTTTACCCCAACTTGCAGCAGCCGATGCCGCGTTCCAGCAAGCGATCCCCCGCCCCCTGCCCCTCGAAGCCGTCCGGCAGCAATTGTCCCAGCAGTTGATCCGCGAGACAGCCCGCCGCTTGGCCTTCGGCGATTCCCCCACTGCTGTCCCCGGTGCGCCGACCATTCTCGTCGGTGATGTCCAGAAGTTCATCGATGAAGTCCGCAAGCTCTCGAATGACGGGCGGCTCCGACCGTCGCAAAAAGACAAAATCGCTGAGGTGGAAAAGTACATCCAGGAGTTTGTGACCCGCCGGGGGCTGACCCTGCGCGGCAATCGCGAACCACGCCATGAATGGAACCTGGAAGACGATCCGGAACTGGCCCCGCTGGTGGTCGCTCAACGGGAAGCGGTGCGTCAAGCGGCCCGCAGCCACGGCGGGACCACCTACATCCCCTTTGGCCGCTCCTTCTTCTGGCGCGACACTGCCCGGCGCGAAGCCCTCAATACCCTTTATCTGCCGACATACTATCCCGAAGAGCGCTTGGACCCCTTCCGGCGCCAGACCAGTCCCGAAGGCACAGTGCAATGGATCGTCTGGCGCGTGGAAGAATGGCCCAGCCGCACGCTCACCTACACGGAAGCCCGGCCGATGGTCCTGGCCGAATGGAAGCGGCAACAAGCCCGCCGGCTCGCGCAGCAGCAAGCGGAAGCGCTCGCCCAGGCCATCCGCAACAACCCCCAAAGCCAGCCCGCGACGCTCAAATACGTCGTCGATGATGCACGCCTCGAGTTTGCTGCCCGCTTTGCCGACCCGCAAGCCCGCGACCGCATCCGGCCTTTCCTCATCGAAGGCGTCGCTCCTCTTTCGACCGTCACCAACCCCACCGCCCAGCCCCTCTTCCCCCTCATTCCGACTGTGCCGCAACCCTTGCATCCCTTCCGCATCGTCCCCAGCGAAAACGTCAAATATCCTGCCCGCGAGATGGCCCAGGCGCTCCTCGATAAGCGGACCGAACCGCCCAAGACGGTCTTCCTCCTCCACGACGAACCCCGCGACCACTTCTACGTTGTGACCATCCTCCAGCGGGATGTCAAAACCCGTCTCGAGTTTGAAAATGCTATCCTCCGCGCCCCGTTCAACGACCCCAACCGCAACATGGTCCTCAATAGTTTCCAGCTCCAGATGCGAGAGCGAACCGTGGAATCCGTCCTCGCTCTGCTCAAGCGCGAGTTCCGTTATGAGGAGACGGAAGAGCAGAAGAAGAAGCTTGACGAGTCCGAGCGCCGCCGGGAGGATACTTGACCTTCCTTTCTCTCCCCGCCAAGCCGCTACGGATACCTGGGGGCGCCCCGCAACCTCAACCCACGGTCCACCCAGATGCCGGCCGGCAAGGTCAGCCCGCATCCCGACCGTGTGGCTTCCTTTTCTTTTTCCCGGAAACACAACCTCAAGAGTTGTCCACCCCAGCGAACCCAGGAACAAAGCGGCCGACTCAGGGTGGCCAACTTTTGCCTGAGGTGAGCAGGGGGAGTGGTACCCACTCAGGGACCGGCGAGGCGAGTTATGGCCGAGGGAGAACGGCTGTTTTTTTGCTGCAACGGTTGGCCGCCGTCCTCAGCCTTGTTACAAAAACACCAAATGATCCCCCCTGAAAAGTTCCCATTCATCCTCGGAAGTGGCGGAGAACCATTTCTATGGCACGCAACACGATGGCGAGCCAGCGCACATGGTGGCGACGGGGAAGCTGGCTGGCTGCGGTGATGGTCATCCTGGCAGCGGGGTTCCGCTTGGGCGGGTCTGTGTCCAAAGCGGGGTCCCAAACCCCGGCTGTTCCCCCAACCGGCTCCCAAACCCTAGCTGCTGCTCAACCCCAACCTCCAGCCGCCCTGCTCCCCTTCCGCCTGGAAAAAGGGGACCACATCTGCATCATCGGCAACACCCTCGCGGACCGCTTGCAACATGACGGCTGGCTGGAAACCTTCCTCTACGCCCGCCATCCGCAGCATAATCTCATCATCCGCAACCTGGGCTTTTCCGGCGATGAGATCACCCTCCGCCTGCGCTCGCAAGACTTCGGCACCCCGGATCAATGGCTTTACGGTTCGGCTCCGATTCCGAATCCCAAGGCGATTGCGGACCCCAAGGTGGTTCGGGCCAACCGCTTCGAGTTGACGCAGACGCGGGCCGATGTGATTTTCGCCTTTTTCGGCGCGAACGAGTCCTGGGCCGGCGAAAAAGGATTGAACAAGTTCCAAAACGATCTGGAGCAATGGCTGCGGCACACGCTGGCCCAAAAGTACAATGGCCGAAGCGCTCCCCGCGTGGTCCTGTTTTCCCCGATCGCGGTGGAGGACCACCGCTCCCCGCATCTGCCCACTGGTGAAGCCGTCGTGCGGCGCAACCGCCAGCTCCAGCAGTACACCCAAGCCATGCAGGAAGTGGCCGCCCGCCACAAGGTCCCGTGCATCGATCTGTTCACTCCGACACTGGCTCTGTATGCTCAAGTCAAACGCCCGCTGACCATCAACGGCATCCATCTGACTGAAGAAGGCCATCGCAAACTGGCGGAGATCATCGACGCCGCCCTCTTCACACCGCCGAATCAACCCTACACGCCACCGGAGGAAGCCCTGCTGGCCCGCATCCGGCCCGCTGTCCAGGACAAAGCCTTCCACTGGTTCCAGCGCTACCGCGTCACGGACGGTTATTCCACCTATGGCGGACGGGCTTTCCTCAAATTCGTCAACGGGCAGACCAATTACGAAGTGATTCAGCGCGAGCTGGAAATCCTCGACATCATGACCCACAACCGGGACAAAGTCATCTGGGAGGCGGCCCAAGGGCGCACGGCCCAACCCGATGACAGCAACCTGCCGCCATTTGTTCCCGTCATTACGAATAAGCCCGGCCCCCTTCCCGGCGGCAAACATGTTTTCCTTTCGGGCGAAGAAGCCATCGGCAAGATGACCATCGGCAAAGGATTGAAAGTCCAACTCTTCGCTGATGAAAAAATGTTCCCGGAGTTGGTCAATCCCGTGCAGATGGCCTTTGATCCGCAAGGCCGGCTCTGGGTCGCCGTCTGGCCGCTCTACCCCCACTGGAAGCCGGGCGAACCATACAACGATAAGTTGCTGATCCTGGAAGACACCAACGGGGACGGCAAGGCGGATCGATGCACCGTCTTTGCCGATCGCTTGCAGAATCCTACCGGCTTCGAGTTCTACAACGGCGGCGTCATCGTGGCCCAAGCCCCGGACCTGATGTTCCTCAAGGATACCGACGGAGACGGCAAGGCGGATGTCTATGAACGCATCCTCCACGGTCTGGATACGGCAGATACCCACCACACAGCCAACAGCTTCGTCTACGATCCCGGCGGAGCCTTGTATTTCCAGGAAGGCACATTCCATCACACGCAGGTGGAAGACCCCTACGGACCTCCGAAGCGTTCGGCCAATGCCGCCGTGTTCCGATACGAACCCCGCACCCACAAGTTTGAAGTCTATATTTCCTTCGCCTTTGCTAATCCCCACGGGCATGTTTTTGATCGCTGGGGACAGGACATTGTCATCGACGGAACGGGGGCGCAGCCGTATCACGCCACCCTCTTCAGCGGTTATCTCCCCTTCCCGCACAAGCACGCCCGCCCGCCCCAGGTGTACCAGCAGCGGACTCGCCCCTCCGGCGGGATGGAGCTGCTCTCCAGCCAGCATTTCCCCCCGGAATTCGAGGGGAATCTGATCGTCACCAACTGCATCGGTTTCCAGGGGCTGCTCCGCTATCGCCTCAGCGACGACGGCGCCAGCTTCAAGGGACAGGAACTGGAACCGATCCTCTCCAGCAGCGATCCGAACTTCCGGCCGGTCGATGCCAAAGTCGGCCCGGATGGCGCCCTGTACTTCCTCGACTGGCACAATCCGATCATCGGCCACATGCAACACAATCTGCGGGACCCCAGCCGGGATCGGAGCCACGGGCGGGTCTATCGGGTCACCTACCACGGCCGGCCTTTGTCCAACTCCCCCCGCATAGCCGGCGAGCCGATCGACCATCTCGTGGCCTTGCTCCAGCACCCGGAGGACCGCGTTCGCTATCGGGTGCGGATTGAGCTGGGCAGCCGGGAGACGGCGGCTGTACTGGCGGCACTCCAGAAATGGCTCGCCCGTTTGGACAAGAAGGACCCCAATTACGAACATGCCCGCCTGGAGGCGCTCTGGGTCCATCAGTGGCATAATGTGGTCAATCCGGAGTTATTACAAGAGGTGCTGCATTCGCCGGAGTTCCGGGCACGTGCCGCTGCGGTGCGGGTCCTGACTGCCTGGCGGGATCGCCTGCCGCAAGCTCTGGATTGGCTCCGCGCCGCCATCAACGATCCGCATCCCCGCGTCCGCCTGGAAGCCGTGCGCTCCCTGAGCTTCTTCCCCGGTGCGGAAGCCCTGCCCATTCTCGCGGATGTGCTAGCCCATCCCGACGACCCATACATCCGCTTCGTCTTCCGGGAAACCCTCCGCGCCTTGGAACTCGACCTGGGGGTGAGCGGAGGCGGCGGAGGGATCGCCACGGTCCTGGCCAAGATGTTAGCAACTGGCAAAGTACCTCCGGAACGCCGAGCGGCTTATGTGGAAACCGTCTGCCGCCAGGGAACCGCCGCCGATTTGCAGGTCATCTGGAATACCATTGTGGCGGACGCCCAGCAACCGCCGGCCTTGCGCCGCCTGGCTTTGGAGGGGTTGTACGATGCGGCCATGACCCGCGGCGTCCAGCCTCAAACCCCCGGGGATTTGTCCCCCTTGCTCCGTGCCACGGACCTGGAACTGCGTGCCGCCGCGGTACGGCTGGCCGGAGCCTGGAAGATTGCCATCGTGGCGATCCGTACCCTGGCGGAGGAATCAACCCAACCCTTGCCCGTACGCTTGGCGGCGGTGGAAGCCCTAGGCCGTGCGGGGGATGCCGACTCGCTAACGGTGTTGCGCCGCTTGGGGCAGAATGCCCAGCCCTTGCGCTTGCGCTGCACAGCGTTGGCTGCCCTGGTCCGCCACGATCTGGACGGTGCGGCGAACCTCGCGGCGGCAGCCCTGCAACACGTCGCCGATACGGACGATGCTGCCCCCCTTCTCGATGCGTTCCTCACCCGCAAGGGCGGGCCGGAAAAACTGGCCGCGGCCCTCCAGCGCACGCCCCCTGTCACCGATGCCGCCAAACTGCTGCTGCGCTATCTCTACACCGCTGGCCGCTCGGACCGCGAGCTGACCGACGTGCTGAGCAAAGCGGCAGGACTCAGCGGCGAATTCAAGCCTCCCACCCCGGCGCAAATCAAAGAACTGGCCGCTGAAGTGCTGGCGAAAGGCGACCCGGCCCGCGGAGAGCGACTCTTCCGCCGAGCGGACCTCGGTTGCTTCAAATGCCACGCTTTGCAAAGGGCCGGCGGCAATGTCGGACCGGAACTGACCGCCCTGGGAGGTTCCTCACCCGTGGACTACGTCGTGGCCTCCGTTCTCGATCCCAATGCGGCTATCAAGGAACAATACACCACCCGCATCATCACCACCGTGGAGGAAACGGTCATCACCGGCATTGTCGTAAGTCGGGATGACCAGCGGGTCCTGCTCCGCGATGCGACCGGCAAGCTCCTGACCATTCCGGTCAAGGACATCGAATCGGAACGCGAGGGCCGCTCTCTGATGCCCGAAGGCCTCACCCGCTTCCTGACGCATCAGGAACTGCTCGATCTGTGCCGCTTCCTGGCGGAGTTGGGCCGGCCTGGCCCTTACGCTGTCTCTACCACGCCGACCGTGCAACGCTGGCGCATTCTCCGGCCGCGCGACCCCGCCCTGCTCCGCGATGTCCCCAGCGATGCCGTCTTCCAGCGACTTGTGCTCGCCGCCGATCCCGCGGCGTGGGAAGCGGCGTATGCCACCGTTTCCGGCCATCTGCCCCTAGAAGAACTCCGCCGTCCGGGCAGTCCCAACATCGTCTATGCCCAAGGAGAAGTGGAATTGGCCAACAATGGCCCGCTTCTCTTCCGCATCGAAGGACCGGTGCAACGGGCGTGGATCGATGGCCGGACCCTGAACATGCAGGGGAATACTCCGGTTCGCCTGACAGCGGGCCGACACCGACTCACTTTGCGACTAGACCTTTCGCGCGAACCGCCCGGCGCCATCCGCGTCACGGTCACAAAACCGGAGGGAGCCGCCGTCCATTACGAAGTCGTCGGCGGACCTTAAGCCCCGGTTGTCCATCCCCAACACCCAGGGGGGAACCTTTATTCCCCTGCCTATCCCTAACAGTTAGCGGGGAACGTTTAGCCCTTCACGAAACTGCTAGCGGAGCCGGAGAAGGGTTGGACTTCTTCCGAAGCAGGGCTTCACTTCTTTTTGAGAGGCGGGAGGCCGCCATTGGGGCTGAGGCGCTTCCACCAGTCCGGCCCTTCCGCCTCGACCTGGGCATTGATCCGGGCAAGTTCTTCGCGCAATTCCTGGAAGATTTTCGGCTCCTTGTCTCGCAGATTTGTGGTTTCCCCGGGGTCGTTTTTGAGGTTGTACAGCTCAAATTTCTGGAAGTCGCGCGAGGCGAGCAGTTTCCAGTCGCCGCGGCGCAGGGCCAAATGCAGATCGTAGGGAGCCATGTCCAGCCGCCAATAGAGCGGGATCGGCCGCTCCACCGCCGTGGCTTTTCCGGTCAGCACAGGCAGGATATCCACGCCGTCGAGCACCCGGTCCTTGGGAGGTTGCACGCCCGCTAGCCGCAGGACAGTCGGGAACAAATCGGAGCCGATCACGGGGACATCGCAGGTGGTGTTGGGTGGAATATGTCCCGGCCAGCGTGCTATGCCTGGAACGCGGATGCCCCCTTCATACAGAGCACGCTTTCGCCCGCGCAAGCCTCCGACGGAACCACGGGGCAGGCCCTTGATCCCGGTCCCTTCCGGCCCATTATCCGAGGTGAAGAATACAAACGTGTTATCCGCTAACTTGAGTTGCTCCAGAGCTTGCATCAGCATCCCGAAGGCATGATCCATTTGGGTAACATTGCCGTGATGTTGGCGAATTTCTGGATCGGAAAAACGTTCGTAAGGCTTCTGGAACTGCGGGTCCGTCGCGATGGGAAGATGCGGCTCATGGGTCCATACCGCCAGGAAGAACGGTTTGGATCGGTCGCGGTGTTCTCGCAGCCAGCGGATCGCCTCCTCCACAACCAGGATCGCCGAGTAGCCTTCCCACGGCCCCACCGGCTTGCCATTGCGCACGAAATTGTTGGGGTTGTGATGGCTCGGTGCCGCATTGTTCTGAGTCGCCAGCCACCAGTTGTACCCATGATCGTTCGGCTGGGGATGGGCCGGATTGTTGAACTTACCATTGAGATGCCACTTCCCCACATGGCAAGTGTCGTAGCCGTGCTCACGCAACAGTTTCGGCAGGGCTAGCTCACTGCTGCGCAAGTGCACTTCCGAGCCTTGCTGAATCCAGGTGAAAACGCCATTGCGGTACGGCGTCCGCCCCGTCAGAATCGCGGAACGCGACGGGGAGCAGACGGCGCTAGCGGCGTAACACTGGGTCAAACGCACCCCTTGCTTGGCAAAAGCATCGAGATGAGGCGTATGCATGGCGGGATGGCCGTAACACCCCAGGTCCCCCCATCCCAAATCATCTGCCAGGAAAATGACCACGTTGGGCCGGGTCTCCGCTGCCACTCCGCTTGTCCCCCAGGCCAGGCTCCCCGCCAGGATCATCCACCAGCGCAGCATCGCTTCCTCCCTCTGGTCTCCACAGGCTGAAGAAAGGCGGCCACTTGACCAACGTCCACCATTATGCCTGAACCAACAGTGACAGGGAAAGGAAATTTTGGCTCGGCTTCTCGCTTGAGGAATAACCGATTCCGCGGGAGGAAAGCGGTTCACAAATGCGGTGGCAAGTCGAGAACCCGACGGAGCCGGAGGAGGGGGAATCGCGGGTCTGAGGGACCAATCGTATCCAATCGGTCGTGTCCGGGGTAGCTTGTGCCCTCCGTCGGCGCTGGAATCTGCTCACCAATCAGGAGTAAAGACTTCTCCGCCGTTGCGCGTCTGGATGGCGTACCACACCGGCAGGCTGATGGAATTGTTGATGCTGTGCACGGAACCGTCGGCAAACAGGCAGTTCAGACCCATCGGATGGCGGCTGTAAAAGTCCTCGATGTGAGCGGAGGGGCTGTTCGGTTCATGATCCCCCCGGCCGAGCACCAGCACCGGATGGTGTTCATGCTGGCTGGGGTCCCGGCGGTAAGGAACCTCCACTCCCGGCGGCGCCCCGACCCACGTGGACAAAGCAATGTCGCTGCTGCGCTCCCCGACGATATACGTATTGCTCAGGCCATCGGTCATATCCCCGAAGCGCACCCGGCTGTTGCGGTAAAATGTGCCGTTGCCCCGCCCGACCTCATCCTCTAGCTCGTTGGTGCCGAACACGCCGATGTAATTCCCGTGGGCCAGATTCATGACTGCGCCTGACGTAGTGAAGACCCCGATTGAACTGTCCGAAGGACAGAGGAACACCTTCAAACTTTGCGTGCGAACCGCATCATGCATCGGGGCTGCTATCGGGGCATTGAAATTGATCTGCCGGCGGAGATTCTCCTGCTCCAGGTCCGCCAGCAAAAACGCCGCCCATCCCCATCCCGGACCCGCTTCATCCTCCGCCGAGGCCAGTACGGAGGGAACTGCACTCTGATACCCCGGCGGCAGCATCCCGAAACGGTCGTGATAATTGTGCAGCGCCAAACCAATCTGTTTGAGATTGTTCTTGCATTGCAGCCGGGAAGCCGCCTCCCGCACCTTTTGGACCGCGGGCAGCAACAAGCCAATCAGAATCGCGATGATCGCTATCACCACCAGCAATTCAATGAGAGTGAAACCGCGTCGCATAAGAGCAACCATGTCCCACATCCGTCGATGAAGGTGATACTATGATAACCCTAATTGTAAACCAAGTAAAACCAGATGTCCACTCTTTTTTTCCAGGGCAGGGGAAAGGGGCAGGAGCGGGTTTGGCGGAGCGGTGTCGATATGGGCCGATGGGTTCTTGCAGTGTCGATGGGTTCGAGGGGTTCTTACGGTTTGCGTCCCGTGGCGAGGATGCGGACCGTTTCGCGGTCGTAGTACCGGCCAGCGACGAAAACCCCCTCGATTTTGCGAATGTTGCGGATGTCGGTGAGGGGATTGGCTGACAGCAGGACGAGGTCGGCGTATTTGCCACGTGCGATCGAGCCGAAGTCGGCGAGGCGATCCAGGAACTCGGCGGGTCGGATCGTCGCCATTGCCAGGGCTTCCCGTGGGGATAGACCCGCTTGGACGAGCAACTCCAATTCATCGAGCAAGCCGGAGCCGGGAAAGCAATACGGCACAGGGGAATCCGTCCCCGCCATCATCTTGACACCCGCCTCATGCATCGCGCGGACCAAGCGTAAATGGCCGGCGTAGAGCCGCTTCATGTTCTCGATGTCCTGGGGAGACAGCTCGATGTTGCCGAAGAGGGGGAAGCGAACTCGCCCGGCCTTGACCGTGTGGAACCACGTCGTGCGCACCGTCAGCGGGAGGTAGGCCTTACGGGGATCGTTGAGGAAGTTTTCGTCGTGCAAGCTCGCCCAGTTTCGCCGGCAGACCAGCGTGGGTACGACCCAGGTGCCGTTGGCGACGAATTTGCGGAACAGAGCTGCCGCTTTCTTCGCATCGTAGCTGTCGAGGGCTTTGACCTCGAAGCGCCAGCCGCTGGTGGCATTGAGGGTGTCATCGGCCAGAGCGCCGGCCCGGATCAGGCCAGCGATTTCCTTGCGCAGTTTCGCCTCGTCCTGAGAGCAGGCCAGGAAGATACCGTGGGCATGTTCCAGGGATTTCTGTCCTTTGTCCGAGGCAGCAGCGGCACCGACCAGGTGCGGAACATGCCCCACGACCGGCAAGGGCTGCGGACCGCGCTGGGCCTCGTCCAGAATGGCGTCATACACCTCTGGCAGGAGGAAGGGATAGACTTTGACGAAGGCATCACCGTTGGCCCGGACCTGCCGCACCGCCGCCCGGCCTTGTTCCGGCGTGGCCGCTACGATGGTGCTGTGGGCCACCGTGGCTTTATCGCCATTGAGGCCGTCGATCACTTTGGTCGTGGCGATGATTCGCGGTCCGATGCGTTGGCCGGCGGCAGCCTCCTGGCCCCAGCGCGCCACCGGCGGGAGCAATGGCGAGCCGCTGTACATGTGCCGCACCCCGGTCACCCCGTAGCCGACATAAAGCAGGAGGAAGCCTTCCGCCTCAACGTGGGCGTGCATATCCCACAAACCGGGGATCAGATACTTGCCCCGGCCATCGATGACCTGCGTCCGCGGCGGTATCTTCGCTTCCGCAGCCGGCTCGACTGCCACAATGCGATCGCCGCGGATTAGCACGGTGTGGTCGGGTCGAGGCAGGGCCGCTACAGCATCCAGCACCGTCACGCCAACGATGGCCGTGTATTCTGCTTTCTCTTGGGAGGGAGACGCGCCTTTCTGGCCTCCCTTGAGGAGGGTGAGAGACCCTCCGAGGCTAGCCAGGACGACTAATATCACCTGGGCGAGACGCGGTACCTGCCGAAATGTAAGCATGATCGCCTCCTGCTGGAAGTCATCTCCTGCCGTGTCCGCTGGGAAGCGGAACCTGGGGGGATCCCCCGGCCCAGCAGTCCTCCCACTGGCTACACTATTCTTCGCCAGCGTTGTCCACCATCCAAGCGCGACCGGAGCCAGTCCCATGATGCCAGCGACGCTTTCGGAACGTTTTGCTGCGGCCTTTCCTCGTTCGCGCGCCCTTTTCGCCCAAGCGGCCCGGCTCTTTCCCAATGGAGTCACCCACGAAACCCGCCGCCTGGACCCCTTCCCCATTTATGTCTCGCATGCGCGCGGGCCTTACAAGTGGGCCGTTGATGGCCAGCGCCTCATCGACTATTTCGTCGGCCACGGCGCCCATCTGCTGGGGCATTGTCCAGAGCCGATCGTCCGGGCCGTGCAGGAACAGATGGCGCGTGGGACGCATCCCGGCGCCTGCCACGAGCTGGAAATTGCCTGGGCCCAGTGGGTGCAAAAGCTCATCCCGTCTGCCGAACGCCTGCGCTTCACCAGCAGCGGCACCGAAGCCACTCTGCTGGCCCTACGCCTGGCCCGACTCCATACCGGCAAAGCCAAATTCCTACGCTTCCAAGGGCATTTCCACGGGTGGCATGACCTGGTCACGCCCGGAGCGGATCCGCCTTATGAGGACCTCTCCGTACCGGGAGTGCCGGAGGCGATCGCGCAGCTCGCCGTGGTTGTTCCTCCCCATGATCTCAATCGTGTCGAGGACACGCTGAGGCGCGATGAGGACATCGGGGCGGTCATTCTCGAGCCGACCGGCGGGCATTGGGGTACTGTCCCGATCCGCGGCGAATTCCTCCGGGGCTTGCGGGAGATCTGCACCCGTTGGCAGCGCGTGCTGATTTTCGATGAGGTCATCACGGGCTTCCGGGTCTCGCCCGGCGGAGCGCAGGGGTACTACCAGGTCCAGCCCGACTTGACGACCTTGGCGAAAATCCTGGCGGGCGGTTTGCCTGGAGGCTGTGTTGCGGGCCGGGCCGACATCCTCGCCTGGCTGGAACACCGTCCAGGCAAAAAGCGCATCCGCCATCCCGGCACCTACAACGCCAATCCGCTCTCTGCCGCCGCCGGGATCACGGCTCTGCAACTGATCGCCGACGGCACGCCTTGCCAGCGCGCCAATGCCGCAGCCCGGCGATTGCGCAACCGCCTCAATCAACTCTTCGCGGCCCGTCAGATTCCCTGGATCGCCTACGGCGATTTCTCGATGGTCAAGATTCTGCCCCACTACCACGGCCCCCGACCCCCAGAACACCACGGCGATTGCGACGCCTTCATCCCCTGCCAAGGCGATGTTCAGGCTTTGGACGGCCCTAAGGACCCCCGCCTCATCTCCGCCCTGCGCCAGGCCATGCTCCTCCACGGCGTGGACTGGTGGGGACTGGGAGGCATGACCTCCTGCCAACATTCGGACGAAGTGATCGATGCCACGGTGGAAGCCTTCAACCGAGCGCTGGACGAACTCCCCCCTGCCCTCCTAACCGCTCCCCCTGCCTCATCTCACTCTTAATTTGTCAAATACGTTGTTTTCGCATCGTGACATAATTTTGTCACAATGCTATTCCTCCGGATTTTGACCTTTTTCCTTGAAAGGGTCTGGATTGTTGTCAAATCGCTCCAAATCGCGGTCCGTCCAGCCGAAATGATGGGCGATCTCGTGGATGACGGTCTTGCGGATTTCGATACGGAGCTGATCGGGATCGGGAAAATCCTCCTCCAGCGGCCGCTTGAAGATGATGATCCGGCTGGGATGTTCGAGCATATCGGCCGCCGCTACTCCTTCCAGGGGTTGAAAGTAGCCGTAGAGCGTCTCACCCGCGGCGATCTCCTCCTCAGTGAAACCTGCCTCCCGGAGAAACTCTTCGCTGGGTTCCTCTTCCACATCGATGACAATGTTCCGCAAATGCTGCCGGATCTCCGCGGGCAAGCTCCGCACTGTCTCCCGGACAATCGCACAAAACTTCTTCATCGACATTCGCCTCATGGTTCCCTTCCCGCCCTTTTCCGACTCCAGCCGGCCCGCTTCTGCCAGATCCAACCTCCATCATCACTGATCCCCATCATCACTGATCCAATCCATCACCTCCTAACCATCGTATCCCCTCGCACCGGTGGGATCGGCCCCCCACTTTTTATTCGCCCGCCCGATTCAACCTCGGTCTCATCCGATCTCAAAGGATCAGCATAGCGTCGCCGTAGCTATAGAAGCGGTATTCGCGAGCGATGGCTTGCTCGTAGGCCTGTTTCAGCAGTTCATCGTTATTGACAAAGGCGCTCACCAAGAGGAGCAAAGTCGTCCGCGGCAGGTGGAAATTGGTGATGAGGGCGTCCACAATCCGAAACTCGAAGGGCGGGTAGATGTACAAGTCGGTCTCCCCGGTGAAGGGGGCCAGGAGCTGGGTTTGACCCTGGCGGGCTGCTGTCTCCAGAGTCCGGACTGTCGTGGTCCCGACCGCCACCACTCGCCCGCCGCGTTGCCGTGCAGCCTGGATTGCCGCGACTGTTTCCGCTGTCACCTGGCACCATTCGCGGTGGATGGTATGCTGCCGCGGGTCTTGACTCTTGATGGGAGCGAAGGTTCCCAGGCCCACGTGCAAGGTGACGCGGGCGAGGTTGACTCCGGCAGCAGTCAGTGTCTGGAGCAATTCCTCCGTGAAATGCAGCCCGGCGGTGGGAGCCGCCACCGATCCTGCTTGTGTGGCAAAGACCGTCTGGTAGCGTTCCCGGTCCGCCGGTTCATCCCGGCCTTGGCGGATGTAGGGCGGCAGAGGCACATGGCCGTGCCGTTCGAGCAATTCCCAGGGACTGCCTGCTTCCTGGGGTTCCATGAGCCAGTGGTGGTCCGGCGTGCGACCTTGCAAGATCAGGGTCAAGCCGCTGTCGGTGATGAAGCGTGTACCCCGGCCGGGATGGCCGCCAGTCTTGGCCAGCATTTCCCAGAGATGCCCCTGGGTTTGCAGAAACAGCGCTTCCCATCGCCCGCCTGTATCCGCTCGCCGGCCGATCAACCGGGCCGGGATCACCTTCGTATCATTGAGTACCAGCAGATCGCCAGCTTGGAGCAATTCGGGCAGCTCGCGGAAAATCCGATGCTCGATGCTCTCGCTCCGCCGGCGCAGAACAAGAAGCCGGGAGTCATCGCGCCGCTGGGCGGGATACTGCGCTATCAAATGCTCCGGTAGCTCATAGTCGAAAAAGGGCATAGCCGCTCTGAAGACGTCGATAAGCTCCCGGCTCTGGGGGATGTCGCCTATTTGAAGCTTTTCACCCATTCCACGAAGGCCTTTTTGTGTTTTTCCACCGTTTTGGCCGGTCCCAGGAGCGTCATGGAGTACACGATGGTGCTGCCGTTTTCCTGAACCTCAAAGATGACGTACAACTGTCGGTAATCCGGGACGCGGGTGATCTTGGCATCCGGGGCGAAAGGCGGAAACTTCTTGAGGTAAATCCCGCGGATGTCCTGCAAGTAGGCGTCGTATTTGCCGCCAAAGGAGAATTTTTCCACCTGGATGGCCTCCTCGCGCTTGACCCCCGGCGGAATCTCGAACTTGGCCTCCTGACGCTTCAGGTTCGCCTCCACCGCCCCGCCGCCGCGCAAAACGAACAGCGCCAGTTCGGCATCTTCAGGGTCACCTTCGGCTTTAGCCAACTTGAACTGCATCATCCGCAGGGACTTTGGAGGCAGAGGTTCTTCCCGCCAATCCGCCGGTGTCACTGCTTTACACCCGGCCAACTCGACCGTCACCCCCTTGCGCTCTTGGCCTGAGAGCGCCGTCCCGATCACCAATACCCCGGCTACCACTCCGACGAACCGCATCATGAGATTCTCCTCCTGCGTTTTCGTCCCGTGAATCCACCAGCGACAGGCAGCACTCCCAGCACTGCCCTTCGCGGCGCCCATGAGCCATTCCCCTTGTAACCAAGCTCATTCTATCAGTCAGTGACAGGAAAGCCGAGGAAAGGGCCATTCGACACGATCAGGACGTTGGCTCCCCCTAGAGAATGACGAAGACCCGCAAGAACTGGGAAGAGCAAGCTATCACCGCCATCACAGGGGCCGCTGGTCATCAGTCCTGGGCAAGGGGAATGCGCGGAGGAGCGGCGGCTCCCTCCCCAAAATTCACGGGCGGAAAGGACGATCCCTCCGTTTCGAAGGGTACAAAAGCGGAGGATGAACTCGTCGCTCGACCCTCGTCCTCGATCAAGGCATCCAAAGGGACGAGTGTGACCACGTCCTGTTCCTGTCCCTGGCCGACGGCAGCGGCCTGCGACGGGAGTTGCACCGCGGCACTTCCGGAGTTCCCGGACGCCTGCGGAGACGGCACGGCGGTCGGCATTTTCTGTCCAGCCTCCGGCCTCAAGAGGACCCAAAGATACCCGCCGCCAACTGCCGCCAGAATAGCTCCCACCCCGGCTGCTTTCCACATCGTAGATGACCACCCTCTCCATGCCTCCATAGTCCGCCTCCCCCAGCTTCGCCTGATTCTCCTCAACCCTGCCGGATAAAGACAGCGGAAACTGCTGCTTCAGGGGACAGTTCATACCACCCCGCGCCTCTCCTTGCCAAGAGGAATCTCGATTTCCAGCGGTATCAATCGGACAAAACCTCAACCCGTCTCAGTCTGAACCGGATATCCACGGAAAACCAACCTGATTTCTGAAAGAGGAATGAGAAGTCGAAACACGGTGGTGTCCAGGTGTGAAGCCTGGGGTTAAACCTGTGAGTGATCGCAGGAGCGAGTCTCCGCGACACGGCGATAAAAGCAGCGGGTCAACACGGTGTTGACCGCCCCCCTGCTATCCCACAATCAGAGGAGGGTATCGAGTCATGCGTAAGCTGTTTCTCGCAACGGCAAGCGTGTTTCTGATGGCGGGTCTGGCGTATGCGGTGGACGTGATCGTCATCCGCTACAACGCCGAAACCAAGGAAGTGACTGTCAAGGAAGGGGACAAGGAGGCGACCTACAAGATCGCCGAGAATGTCAAGGTGATCCTCAAGGACAAGGAGGGCAACACCAAGGAGGGCACCTTTGCGGATTGGGAGCGGCGGCTGAAGTTCGCCGGTGGCAAATTCGGTGGCAAAGGGGGCGGTAAAGGCGGCGGCCGCTTCGGAGGCGGCAAAGCCGACATCACCGTCAAGGACGGTGTGATCACGGAAGTCACCATCACTGCGTTTGGCCGCAAGAAGAACTGAAACTCCCGCGCTGGATCGGGGCTGTGCGGTACTTGGCCGCGGAAGCCTCAACACTCTCGGCTTGGGGTCCGGCTTCTGGCGCCGGGCCTTGTTTTTGGCGCTTTTCTGCGACGGTTGGGAAAAATGTTCTCCCCAGAAGTAGTTGGTGTGAATTCTGAGTCGTCTGTCCAGCCGGCGTTAGCATCCTTTCCCGCCCGCCTGCCCGCCGAACCTCACGGCCCCTTCCACTGGACGAAGGCTTCGAGGGCGAAGTATTCGGGAAGTCCCAGGGCGTCGTAGATGCGGGCGGTGTTGCGATTGCGTTCTTCGGCCCGCTGCCAGAACTCCCGGCGGTCGGACCCACCGGGGAACATCGCCCGATCCTTCTGGGATTGGTGGCGGAAGATGGCCTGCTTCTTCCGTTCCAAGATATCGGGGCTAAGAGGCACGGCCATTTCGATTTCGTGGGGTTCCCATTCTTCCCACGCCCCTTTATAGAGCCAGACCTGGCAGGGGAGCTGCCCCTGCTGCTCCTGAAGCCGACGGAGAGCGGCGAAGATGGCCTCGGCACAGAGGCGGTGGGTTCCGTGCGGGTCGGAAAGCTCCCCGGCCATATAAATCTGCTTCGGCTGGAGGCGCTGCACCAGAGCGACCAGATCATCGATGTCCTGGGGATGGATGGGGTCCTTGGTGATCCGCCCCGTTCGGTAGAACCGCAGGTTGAGAAAGCTGAGGTTTTCCGGCGGAATGCCGCAGGCCAAGGCAGCAGCGCGGGCCTCCGTGGCGCGAATGAGAGCCTTGATGGTCAGCACGTCGTCATTGTCGGGCTGTCCCGGCTTCTTTGCATCGAGAAAGTGGTACACCCGCTGCTTGACATCCGCGGCACGGGCCTGTTCTGCCGCACTGCCGAAATGCGTGAGGAATTCGTGGACAAAATCGACGAAACGGCGCGCATCGTGATCATACACGGCGATATTGCCGCTGGTCATGTAAGCGACGTGCACCTGATGTCCTTGCTCCACCAGCCGAATGAGCGTCCCGCCCATGGAGATGACATCATCATCGGGGTGGGGTGAAAACACGAGAATGGTCTGCGGGGCGGACCGGCCAGCCGGATAGGGCGTAATGGTGGACATGCGATCATGGAAAACGGCCTCGCCGATCTTCTCCGCCGGTCCTTGTTCGCGCAGCAATTCGTAGAGATGGTGTTCGCGGAAGTCCTCATCATCCAATTGCAGCAGTCCCTTTTTGACGGTCAGCGCCAGGTGGACCACTGCTTTGCGGACCAATTCCGGCGTCCAGTGGCAGGGGCCGACCTCCCAGGGGCGTTTGATGGCGGTCAACTCGGCTGCCGCCGCCGGGTCCAGCACCACGGTGGCATCCGGATGCTCCTGGAGAAAGCTCGCGGAGATCGCCTCGGTAGGCGGTTGTTCCACCGCTTTGTACACGATCGAGGCTTTGTGTTCCCCAAAGGCCATGAGGAAAATACGCCGGGCTTCGAGAATCGTCGCCACGCCCATAGTGATGGCGTGGTGCGGCACGTTTTCCTCACCGAAGAAACCCGGAGCGGCATCGCGGCGGGTAATGCTATCCAGGGTGACCAAGCGAGTTCGGCTATTCCGCGGGCTGCCCGGTTCATTGAAACCGATGTGCCCCGTGCGGCCAATCCCCAGGATTTGAATATCAATCCCGCCGGCGGCCTTGATCTTCCGTTCGTATTCTGCGCAGAAAGCGTCGATCTCCTCCTTGGCCAGCGTTCCATCCGGAATGTGGATGTTTTCCCACGGAATGTTGACGTGATGAAAAAATGTCTCATGCATCCAGCGGAAGTAGGAGTGCGGGTCCTCCTTGGGCATCGGATAGTATTCGTCCAGATTGAAGGTGATGACTCGCGAGAAGTCCAGCCCTTCCTCCTGATGCAGGCGGATCAATTCGCGGTAAAGTCCCACGGGTGTGCTGCCTGTAGCCAGTCCTAAGACTGTGGATTTCCCGGCGGCATTGCGGGCGCGGATCAGCTTGTCAATTTCCCGCGCCACATACCGGGCGGCTGCCGCTGCCGTTGGAAACAACACTGTCGGGACCCGCGTGTGGGCTAGCGAATGCAAACCAGTCATACCATGCCATTCCTGAGTCGAGGACAGACGAGAATCCGCGGCTCTGCCTGCCTTCGGGTCGATGGAATAGGTGTTCTAGCATTTGGAACGGTGGAAGGGGAGAGAGTAAGCTCCGTGGGAACTGCCGAAGGGGAGAGGGTGTAACTAGATTCTCTGGGGGTGGGGGCTGAACCCGCGAGGTGTTTCCCCAGACTAGCAGAGCTGCCCGGCAGGGAACTCCCAGAAAATCTGGTTGCACTCGGGGAGAGAGCGAGGCCGGCTCGCTCTTGGCGCCTCCCACGGCAGGTGATATGGCTGTTGGTTCTGCGGACCGTCTCTTCACGGAGTGGGAAGGCGGCAGCGTAACGGAAAGCCAAACGGGAAGGACCAACTGGCACACAGGACAGACTGAAAAACAAAACGGAAAGCCAAACTGGGAGCGTTTCGCCATGCCCCGACGAGAATGGAAAGTACCCGAACGAGGTCGAAGAGCAATAGCGGGCGTGCGGCGGGGGATCGCCGTTTGGGCGGTGGGAGTGGCGCTCTGTTCCGCGGCGGCAGGAACCGCTCCAGAAGGGGTGCCCCGCTTCCGCTGGACAACGGGTCTGGTCCTGACTTATCAACTCCGGCAGCGCACCACCGTCCAGGAGACGTTTGTGGACGAACGGCAGCAGAAACAGACCCGCCAGACAACGAGTGACTTGCAACTGACACGCGAGTGGACAGTGCAAGCGGTCGATGCGATGGGCATAGCCACCTTGCAGATGCGCATCCTGTCCCTGCGTTCGGAACTCCGTCGAGGCGAGGAAGAGCCGTTGATCCGAGACTCGGCCCAGCCGGAACATGCCAAGGAGATGGCCGCCTTTCTGAACAAAGGGCTGGTGACTGTGCGGCTGGATGGTCGAGGCCGCCTGCTCGCAGTGACCGAGGTCCGCAGCGGCTCAGCTCAGCGCCTGGAGGTCGAGTTGCCTTTCCGCCTCATTCTGCCGGAGGAGGGATGGGAAGCCGGCCGGAGCTGGCAGCGGCAAGCCCGCGTGAAAATCGATCCGCCCCTGGGAGTGGGGGACAGCTACACTCTGGAGCAGAAATACACCCTGCTCCGCCGACAGGGGAACCTCTGGACGGTGGGTCTGTCCACCCGCTGGACCGAGGAACCGCCGCTCGCGGAACAAGCTGCGGTGTTTCCCTTCATGTGGGAAGGGGAGGTAGACTTTGACGTTGCCGCCGGGCAGTACCAGGGCGCCCGCTTGCGCATTGAACGAGAGCTTCGGGACCACCTCGGCCCCGGCAGCCGTTATCTCTATCGCAGCAGTTACGAGGAGCAGCGGTTGCCGCGCTGAGAGCTGGGGCGCGAACCCTGCCAACGGGGCAGGCACGCCGGGGCTGCCGGTCAACTCTCCGCCACGCAGGGATTCCGCAGGATGCCGATCTTTTCGATCTCCACTTCCACAATGTCGCCCGGCTGGAGCAAAATCGGCGGCTGGCGTGCGATGCCCACTCCGGGAGGCGTTCCGGTGAAGATCAAATCGCCCGGCTCCAGGGTCATCACCTGGGACAAGTAAGACAGCAGATGCGGCACGCCGAAGATAAACTCGCGAGTGTTGGAATCCTGCAAAGTGACGCCATTGCGGCGGAGGCGGATTTGCAGATGGTGCGGATCCGGAATCTCATCGCTGGTCACCAGCACCGGACCAACAGGAGCGAAGGTGTCGAAGGTCTTGCCGATGATCCACTGCTTCTCTTCGCCTCGAAATTGCCAATCTCGCGCACTGACATCATGGCCGCAGGTGTAGCCGCCGACATAGTCGTACGCCCGCGCATCGTTGGGAATGTGTTTGCCCGTCTTGCCAATGACAATCACCAGTTCCGCCTCGTAGTCCACTTTTCGGGCCACTTTCGGCAGGCGAATCGGGTCGCCGTGCGCGATCAGAGTGTTGCGGAACTTTCCGAAGAGGACCGGTTCCTCCGGGATCGCCTTGCCTCCCTCGCGGGCATGATCCCGATAGTTCAGGCCAATGCAGAGGATTTTCCCCGGATCAGGAATCGGCGGCAGCAGCCGGACGCTCTGCGGCGGGTAAGCGACGGCCGACGGCGCGGCGGCCACTTCCGCAGCCAGTCGGCGAATGGCCGTCGAAGCCGCTAGCAGAGCTTTCACATTATCCGGCAAGCCCGGCTCGCTCGCATGCAGGTCCACATAGTATCCATCGCTGCGCTCGACCGCGGCGCGCGGACCCTGCGGGGTCTGGATCGTCGCCAGTCTCATCACTTTCTCCCATCAGACCATCGGAAAACTACGGCTTGAGCATCACGGGGTGTATTCAATGGATGGCTCGCAAAACGGCGAGGCGGAACGAGGGAAAATCTCCCGCAGGCCGAGGGGTGATATATCCGGAGGTAGCGGCACATCCGCAGGGTTTCGCATCCCATCCTGATGAGGAGGAATCCGCCCGGTCAGCGGGGGATGCCAGTCCGGACAGCCGCTCGGATGGCCGCTTCACGGGCCGCGAGAAGAGGGGGCGGGAGAAGAGAGTTTCTCCAGGTGCTTGCGGAGCAATTGCAGGGTGGTGTAGCGAACGGAATCGCTGCGGGGATCATCGAGCGGCGAAGCCTCCCGGCTGGAGGGAAGGCGGAGGGTGAAGCTCTCAAGCTGGCGGAAAAGTTCCAGGCGGGCGGCGGCCTCCAGCGGGATTTCCCAACCGGGGTCCGGACGCAGTCCCCAGGCGTCAGCGGGCTGACTGTCGGGATAGCGGTGGCGGGGTTGGCCGTTGGGCCGGAACATGAGGCCGGTGCTGACACGCAGTTGCAATTCTGCTACGTCCAAGCCGATGAGCGTTTGCAAAGCGGCCCGGCCCGCGCTGCGCTGTCCTGCGAGCCAGCAGCGGTTGTGATCTCGCAAGGCGGCGGCGATCATCTCTCCGCCCCCCAAAGTTTCCGGCCCTATCAACACCACCAGAGGCAGTTGCGGGCAAAGGGGCGGGTGAGGAAGTGTGCGCAATTCCCGCAGCTCGGCAGATGCCGGCGGGCCGACGCGGACTTGGGGATATTCCATCCGAGCCAGCAATGTGTTCGCCGGTAGGAACAAGCTGGCGACCTCGATGGCGCTTTGCACATATCCTCCCGGACACCAGCGGAGGTCCAGGATCAGACCCCGGCAACGCTGCTGCTGCAATTCCTCGAGCGCGGCCCGCAGTTGCAAGGGAGCGTGCAATTCCAGCGGCCCCAAACGAACGTAACCGATCCGTTCCGGGCGATCGAGCCACCAATCCCAACTCCCGTCCCCATCACGCCGGACCCCATAGACACATTCCGCCTGATACTGCTCCTGAGCCGCGATCCGTAGTTCGATCCGCTGGCGGCCCCGCTGAATCGTCAGATGACACGCGGGTGACAATGGCCGGCCTGTGACTGGATCGAAGGTCATTGGAGCATAAGCCCATTCCTGGAAGAGGCGGGAGACATTCTCCGGCGTCAATGCTATGCCGCGATAATGCGTAATCACATCTCCCTTCTGAATACCTGCGAAGTGCGCCGGACTGCCAGGGATCACACGCCGAACCCGCCAGGGATAATGGATCGGAGCGGAAAGTTGTTCCGGAGCGGGCACGTCACCGATGTAACCGACAGGGGGATAGCGCCGCAGGGCCAAGGCCCGCTCCCACTGGTACGCTGTCCAGCGCGAACCTGTCCAACCCTCCAGTTCCAGTCCCACGCCGAAATCCAGCTCTACGGAAAAGGCTTGCATCACTCCGGAACGCCGCCACGTGACGCTACAGTGCCCTTCCGTCGCTTGGGTGAATCCCTGCAACCCCACCAGCAAGGATTGCGTCCCCCGCAGCCGGGGATGATCCCGAAGCTGGCGGCGAATCTCCATAAGCAGGTGCACGCGATCGCGGGGAGTATTGGGCAGGCGGTCCAGTTGCTGAACGATTCTCTCCGGCAACGGCGCATCGATCGCCTGGTACCACTGGCGAATGGCCCCGGCGATCAGCACTTTCTCTTCGACACGCTGGTACAAATTGGCCCGGACCATCATGGCGGCCCGATCCAGGGCTTCGGCCAGCATGCGGACCTGCTGGTCATCCACCGGCTTCGCCGCGGAGGCAGTTTGGCCAGCTCCGGCCTTTGGGGGATCTCCAGCCCCTGCGGGCGGCAAGGCCGACGCTAGGGGGACGACACCCATCGTCCCTGCCAGCAGCACCCCAATAATCCCCAACCCTAGGAGCCGGTGCGTCTCTCCCCGCCCGAACATGCCGCTTGGCGACACCTTCTACCCTCTCGCTGGAAGCGCCCCTCGAACATCTCCACCTCTACTTTGGCGCATGGGTATGACTTCCGCAAGGCATCCACGAGAATAATTCGACTCTGGCAAATAGCCCCTAGGAAAATCACCCCAGGCGACCGAGTGGGTAACTTGGTACCACCAACACTTTGGCGGCGGGCAAAAAAGGAGCTTCCGCAAATACGATCCCCCCCGTTCTTCCCAAAGACCGTAAAATTGCCCCGGATCATCTTGACAGAAAGGGCGATAGGTACAAAGATGCATTTTGATGCGGGCATAATGCCGCTCCAACGAGGGGGAAAAGGAACCGGTAAGGAAAACGGGGGTGAAACCCTGGCAGGTGTGACATCGACGGGTATCCGCCGGGGATGCCTAAGGCTCTAGTGCGACTGAGGTGCATCGTTATGGCTACGGAATCTACCCGCCGGCGCCGGCTGGAAGTCGAAGACATCGGAGATATCGCCGTTGTCAACTTCGTGGATAAAAAGATATTGGATGAGCAAAATATTCAGATGATCGGCGACGACTTGTTCCGCCTGGTGGATGAGTTGGGCCGGCGCAAATTGCTGCTCAATTTCGGAAATGTGGAGTTCATGTCCAGTGCAGCTTTGGGGAAACTGATCACGCTGCACCGGAAGTTGCAGGCCGTGCAAGGAAAGCTGGTCCTGTGCAACATTGCCAAAGACATCCTGGAGGTCTTCAAGATTACCAAACTGGATCGTATCCTGACCATTGTGCCGGATGAACAGGCAGGACTACAGTCATTCTGAAAAAAATATGCTAATCTAAGGGTGATGGATCCGATACCGAAGATCATGAGTCAAGGGCACGATGTCCTTCACAGGCGCATTCTATGAGCGGCCAATTGCTTATGAGCGCTCAGCATGAATTGATCATACCGAGTGATCTCTCTGAAGCTCGACGGATCCAATCGCTGGTCGAGCAAGTCCTGCAAAAGTGGGGCTATTCGGAGCACGACATTTTTGCCATCAAGTTGGCGTTAGAGGAAGCGCTGGTCAATGCGATCAAACACGGCAATCAGATGGACCCAGACAAGAAAGTCCATGTCCGCTTCGCCGTCAATGACCGCCAATTCGAGATTCACATCGCTGACGAAGGCCCCGGTTTCAATCCCGACGATGTTCCCGACCCAACGGACCCAGAAAACCTCGAGCGTCCCTGCGGCCGAGGCCTGCTTCTGATGCGCGGCTTCATGACTCACGTCGAGTATGCTCCTCCAGGCAACCGAGTCCGCATGATCAAGGTACGGGCCGACAGCCAACCTTCCTCCTGACAGCATCCCCCTCATCACGACCTATCCCCGCCAGGGGAAGAGAATAACCTAACCGGTAGAAGAGAAGAACACAACGAGTCCACGTAAAGACCCCGCTTTCGGAAGGCACCCTGAACCGCAGCGAAGCATCGGGGCAAGGCATGACTTTTCCCCCCACTTCATCCCCTTCGAGCTTTCATCCTCCGGAGCGACTGGAGCAGCTCCGCCAGGCGTTACGTCGCGGGAAATACCAAGCGGCGCTCTTCGACTTCGATGGCACCCTTTCCCGCTTGCGGGCCGGTTGGCCTCAGGTCATGGTGCAAGTGCTCGAAGAGTACTGGCAAGCGGCGGGATTACCGAAAGACGAACCGGAGCAGACACGCCAGCAATTGCTCCACCTGGTGCTCTCGACCAACGGCATGCCCCCGTTACGCCAGATGCACGTTTTCGTCCAAATGGTTCAGGAGCGCGGCGGAAGCGAATTGGACCCTTCGGAATGCGCGGCCACCTACCAGTACCGCCTGAGACAACTGGTCCAGCGCCGCTATGATTCCCTCCGGCGAGGCGAGACAGCGCCCCCGCAGTGGATCGTACCGGGGGCGCGTGAAATGCTTGCTGCTCTGCAACGGCGCGGCTTGAGGCTGTTCTTAGCCAGCGGCACGGAATACGATCAGGTTCGTGCGGAGGCGGACCTGCTCGGCCTGCGGCCATTTTTTCCCCACGGCATCTTTGCTCCCCAAGGAGAGGATTTGTCCTTTGCCAAAGGGCAGATTATTGACCACCTTCTCCGCAACCATGATTTGCGCGGGGAAGAGTTGATCGGCTTCGGCGATGGGGTTGTGGAAACACGGGAAGTCAAGCGTGTGGGTGGTACAGCGATCGGGCTAGCCACCTCCGAGGTCTCGGAAATCGCAACTCCCACACTACCGTCGAGCACCCCAGCCACCATGACTGCCTTGGCCGCTTCGGATGATCCCACCGTGTCCGACAAATGCCAGCGCTTGCTGGCGGCGGGTGCGGACCTCATCCTGTCCGATTATCTGGCCTTATCCCTGGACTGACAGAGCGGCGGGAGCGTCAGCCGACGGTCGAGCACGAACAGTGTTTGCCACAAGCGGGCCTATTCGGAATAGGGGGAAGCGAGCCGGTTGCAATCCTTTTCTGCTCCGAAGTGGACAGGTGTGATGCAGCCTCGCCGGGGACACTAGTAGCGCGGGTCGGCGAGGATCTCTTCGCTGACGATCGGTTCGTTGAGGGTAACAATGCCGGCTTGGTCATCCCATTCCATATTCGGCATCATTTCCTGCATGACTTTGTGGATGACGTCGCGGATGTCCAAGAAGGCGGCGACGCAATCGGGGTCGAATTGGCGGCCGGCCTGGCGTTCCAGTTCACAGAAGGCCCAGGCGGACGAGCGGCACTGGTGATAGGTGTGATAGGGTCGGGGCGAGGTAATGGCATCGAAGGCATCCGCCACAGCGACGATCCGGGCCAGATAGGGAATATCTGTGCCGGCGAGGCGGTCCGGATAGCCAGTACCATCCCAGCGTTCGTGATGGTTGCGAACGATCGGGATGATGGGCGCCATTTCTGGGATGTTGCTGAGGATTTCCGCCCCTTTGGTGGTGTGCTCCTTCATCAGAGCGTATTCTTCGGGGGTGAGTTTGCCGGGCTTGCGCAGGATGGCGTCGTCGATCCCAATTTTGCCGATGTCATGCAAGGGGCTGCCGAGGCGGATGATGTCGGTCTGCTCGCGATCCAGCCCCAGGCGTTCGGCCAGGAGCAAGGCGTAGCGGGTCACGCGCTGGGTATGCCCGCCGGTGTAATCATCGCGGAGTTCGACGGCCTGAGCCAAGGTGGTGATGGTTTTGAGGAAAAGTTCGCGCTGCTGGTGCAATAGCAGAGCGCTTTCGAGGGTCGCCGAGACGTGGGCTGCCAGGGCGTCGGCCAGGTGAAGGTCATCTTCCGTAAACGGGTGCTGTTCCAGCCCGCGGTCGAGATGCAAGACACCCAGGCGGCGGCGCGGCGTGCGGAGCAGCACGCACATGACACTGCCCATCGCCCCTTCCGCGATGCTTTGACCCAAGCGCGTATCGCTGTCTAAAGAGGTAAAGGTGCTGTACAGCAAAGAGACACCCGCGGCGTAACACCGCTGCGCCAGTTTCTTGGAGTAGAAGTGATGATGACTAGCGGTGTTGTTGCCGTGAGCGACCGCCGCGGTTCGCCAGCGTGGCTCGGCCGTATCCCCTTCCGCGAGAATGATCGCACCCCGTTGGGCGGCCAGGACGCTGACCGCATCGTTGAGGATCGCCTGATACAATTCATCCGGATCATGGGCATGCACGAAGTGATGGCCGGCCCGTAATAGAGCGATCAATTGTTCGCCGGGACGGGGCATCTGATTGCGGTCAAAGGCCAGGCGGCGGATACCTTCTTCATAAGTGGAGGGCGTCGTGGCCAGTATGTGCTGATTGGAGGAGGGAATTTCCGGAACGTCATCGCTCTGTTCCACCAGTACAGCGACTTTGCCGAACTGGAGAATATCCCGGCAGCGCAAGGGATGCTCCAGGGCGCCGATACGCGCACCGTTGACGTAGGTCCCATTCGTGCTTTCCAGGTCCCGGATATACCACCCTTCTGGGCCATGACGAATCTCCGCATGGCGGCGGCTGACGGAACTGTCCTCCAAAACCACTTCCAGAGAGGCCAAACGCCCCACGCGCAGGAGGGAGTCTGACTCCCACACCTTGCCTTTGAATGCGCCACTGATGCCGCGCAGGCGGATCATCCGCTTCACGGGACGCCGCTCCTCAACCTCCCTCCCAGCTCGCGCCGCGGATAGGCTCCATCTGCCGGCTCATCCACCGCCGCTGGGAGTTTACATTCCTAAGCATAACATAGTCTTGTGCTCTTTCTGACCACAATTGTAAAGTATGAAAAGGGAGAGGGGGATACTCGTGCAACTATTTTGCGAATTTCTCCAGCCAATTCTTCCCTCTCCACAATTTCTTCGTCCCAGCGAAGCCTAGGCGCGCCGTTGGAATGCGTCCGAGGAGGGCGGCACCCTTCATCAGAGAATCGCCCGGCATGCTGGGTTTCCGTTCAAGGGTGTCTCAGTCCCTGGCCGAAGGTCTGTGTTCTGCTTCCGCAAGGACAATGAAGAGCGAGATGCCTAGGGTCGAAGTGACCGACACCAGGATGTCAGTCAGCGGAATGAAAGGAGACGGTTTTGGAGGGGGCGAGGCCGGTCACACTTTTTCCGATCAGCCAGCAAGGGAAGTTTGAGGATTGGACATGGCCGTCGGCGTAAAGAATGTTGCAACCGTAGGGATGGCCGATGTAGGGAGAGGACCCACTTCTCGGATTCGAGACCCCGGCAGGACATGGGCGGGGAGCATACCAATCTTCAAGGGGCTGGCCGTAAAGGGGAGAGAGCCGGCGGACAGCGTCCCTCTGGTCAGGGCGTCCGGCCATGGTCCAGTATGATACGTAAATCGAGGAAATGTCCGCGGAGTGAATAACGACCGGCTGAAGCGGGAAGGAAGTATTTTCCGGACTGGCGGTCAGAGAACAAAAAACCACAGGCAGGCAGGAGGAGACGGCCTCCGCAGAGGGCCAGGAGGCGTAAGGAAGCGAGGGTTCCGCCAGCGGGCTAAAGGCCGCCAGAGAGGGAACGCTCGACCCATGGGCATTCTGCTGGACGTAGGAGAGGCGAAGCGTGTTCTGGCAGGCGAGCCAGTCATGGCGGGCGCGCAACTTGCCCACAGCAGACAGGAACAGACCGCTAGCCAGGATCAGAATGCAGCCGGCCACGAGGATATCGGGCCGGAAGCGCCCGCCTGTGATGCGCCAATCGGGCAAGGTCCGCGGTGCTCGTGGCAAAGTGCGGGAGGGGTGCGGCCAGAGGTCCTGAAGGCGTGCCAAGGTCCGCTCTGCCAGTCCCTGGCGCGGAAGGACAAGGCGCTGGCGCTCTCGTTCCAGAGGCTGGAGCTTGCGCCGCAGACGTTCCAGGCGTGCAGCCAAGGCGCCATCCGCCTGCAAACGAGCTTCCAACTGCCGAGCCTCCGCCTCGGAGAGTTGGTGCAACAGGTAATCCAGCAGAACTTCGTCACGCATAAATGTATCGCAGTTTCCACGGGCGATGCTTGCAGTTACCCTACAATGGCGTGGCGGCGAGGCCTTGTTCTTTGTGCCCTCCGAGCCGCACAAGGGGAAAGCCTTTCACAAGGGGGAAGAGGCGGCAGCAGCGGAGCGGGGGCGCGGCCAGGGCACCCTCAGCGGGTCCGCCGGCTGCTGGGCCGAGTGCCGGGGCGCATCAAAAGCCGAGCAGGCCTCGAGGAGTTTCTTCAAGGCCGCATGCAAGCGGGATTTCACCGTGCCGATGGGAATGCCGAGCACCTCGGCAGCTTCGTGGTACTTCAAGCCTTGGAAATACACCAGCAACACGACACTCCGCAGGAGGGGGGGCAGGTTTGCCACCGCTTGGCGGACTAAAGTCCGCTGCTCCGCGCGCTCCAAAAGGTCCAACGGTCCGTCCGTCTCGTCGGCGGCGACCAGGTCCCAGCCGCAGACCGCCGCTTCGTCGTCTCCCATTCGTTCCTCCCACAGCCCGGCGCGATCTCGCCGCCGCTGCAACCGCCGCAAGGCATCGATCGCCTGGTGGGTGGCGATGGCGTAAAGCCAGGGGCGCGCCGCCCGGCCCGGCTCATACTGGTCGATCTTCAGAAACACTTGCAAGAAGGTGTTCTGAAACACATCCTCCGCCAGCTCATCGTCGTTGAGATAGCGGCAGAGATACCCGAACAATTCCCGCTCATAACGGCGCACCAGCAAGTCCAGCGCGGCCGGCTCGCCGCGTTGCAGGCGCAACAACAATTCTTCATCCGACGGTGCCGATTGCACAATCGCCCCCACTCCCACTCTCCACACATGGCTACGCTCAGGGAGCCGCCAGGGTTCGCTCAGTCCAATCCGTTTTCCTCAACTCTGGCGGACTGTTCTTCCTTCCAGCCCGATCTTTGTTAGGCCATCTTTCCCGTCTCTTCCATGTCAGGAATCAAACCCATAGCTTCTCTCGCTCAAGTCCGCCTTTATCTGCGCTCAAGCTCGTCTTCTATCCAGCCGCGGTTCCCTGAGCCAATCGGAAAACTCTTGTCGATCGTTCCTTCAGAACTCACCCTCAGACTCATTCTAAAGAGGAAAAGTATCCTGGGGAGCGCAAGACTTTGCCTCTCTCCCCCCTCCAACATGTGCAGACATCCCGTCCAGGGGTCCAACCCAGCGGTCCCGCCGGGTCAGGAGTCAGGAAAGCGGGAGACGCAGAGGACCATCAAGAGATCACGTGATTGACGATCAGAGGCCCACTTTTCCGCGGGCCAATGGCCTACTCCGGCCGCACTACGAGGCGTTGATCGGTGGGCACATTCCGGCGTGTCAGGGTACCCTGGCCATGCGGCAAGAGGATTTCGAGGTCCACCTTTTCCTGCGAGCCGAGGCCAAAATGGGCGAGCGCGGGTTGGCCGGAAGCATATCCGAAGCCGACAGCGATTTCCCGGCAACCGAGCATGGCGTCCGCCTGTCCCAGTTTGCCGGCGGGGTAGACATAGATGCGGCAGCCAATCCCTTGGCGATTGACCGGTCCCTTGGGGAAGTCACACTGCACTTGGAGCCAGTGCCCCCCCGGCGTGGCGTTGCGCAGGAGCAAGGAGGGAGCTTCCGCCCACCAGTTGGGCAGGAACAGGTCCAAGCGGCCATCGTTGTCAAAGTCCGCCACAGGGCCGGCGGGCATGTAGATGATCTTCTTCTCCCGGAGGATGCGGGCGAAGAAGGCAGCGGAATTACGCACTTGCCGATCCTGAGGAGTGGGAAAATCGTTGACCCCCAGGGCGTACTGCCGGAAGGAAGGGACCTCATCGCCACGAACATCACCTCCACCGCGAATACCTAGGCCCTTATAGATCAAAGGATGCGAACGCTGGTCGGCAAACGTGACCAGACTGGCGTACAAGTCTGGCCAGCCGTCATTATCGAAGTCCTGGATCTCGACATGGGGAGCCTTCAGCGGCAGAGGGACCAGACCCGCTTTGGTCGTGACATCTTCAAAGCTTGGCAGGCCGTGGCGGAGGCCGCGGTGCAAATACAAGCGATTGGCGACCGGTTCGACCCAGGGGTGGGCATAATGCTGGCCGAGGTAGAGGTCTAAGAGTCCATCGCGATTGACATCACCGGCACAGACGCCACAGATCATGTTGTCGCCCCCGGCTCCTCCGGCATCGGGCCAGCCTGCCTGGAAGACCTGGGAGTCCGCGGCGCGAAACTTGCCCCGGCCATCATTGAGCAAGAGCCGGTTGCCGCCACTGTTGGCCGCAATGAAGATGTCCGGCCAGGTGTCATTGTTGAAGTCAGCGGCCACGACGCCGTAGCCAGGGATATCCGCAGGAATGCCGGCGGCTTGGGTGGCATCTTCAAACTGAAGCTGCCCCCGGTTGCGGAACAGCCGGGTACTCCGTGTCGTCGAGCCGTTGTATCCGCGGATCGGATCTTCGCCGACGAGCAGGTCCAGTAATCCGTCCCCGTCGTAATCAAGCACGGCGACACTGCGGCCTCCAAACGCCAGCGGGCAGGCCCCGTTGCCCGCCGAGATGTCCGTGAACTTCCCCCCGCCGTCATTGCGGAACAGGCTACATCCCCGGAGCTTGTTCTTCGGTTGGGGCATACTGCCGATGTACAGATCGAGATCCCCGTCATTGTCCAGATCGGCGAATACCATGCCCGTGGCCCGATTGACCAGGCGCAGGACGGGCTGTTCATCCAGGCGGAAGCGGCCCTTGTGGTTCAGGAAGAGCAGGTTGGGTTTGTCGCCGGGGCGCCCGCCAAAGGTGCCGACGATCAGATCGAGCCAGCCATCGCCGTTGACATCGCCCCACGCCGCCCCGTGCCCCCGAATCCCCTGCAAAGCGGGCCACAAACCCGCGCTCTCCGCCACATCCTCAAAGATGAAAGGAGTTTTTTCCTCAATTCCCGCAGAAGACTCCCCCGTTAAGGTCAGAACCGGCAGGGCCAAAAAGAGAAGCAGGAGCCAGACCACGAAAGTGAGAGGCATTCGCATGGCGGACCTCCTCGCTGCGGGACGCCGGCGGGCAGCGGCTGCATAACCGCGGCGCAGCTGGCCTAGGGACGTTCGCTCGGCGGAATGTGAACGACCGTCAAAGCACAGCAATCCCATGCCCGGCTGCCCCGACTGGCGTTCCAGGTGATGTACAGCTTCTCGCCTTTCTCATCGATGGCGGAACTGTAGGTGCCCCGCAGACTCACGCCATACTTGCGCTGATAGAACGGATGCAGGAAAGCAATCACTTTCTTCTGCCGCGTGCGGGTGTCGAATTGGACAATCGGCGTGCCATCGGCATCGCTGCTGCCGTGAGCGCCGGGAATGTAGTAGAGGTAACGTCCTGTGGGATCTGCATCGAGCGAGGTGATG
Organism: Thermogemmata fonticola; assembly: GCF_013694095.1. Lineage (NCBI taxonomy): Bacteria > Pseudomonadati > Planctomycetota > Planctomycetia > Gemmatales > Gemmataceae > Thermogemmata > Thermogemmata fonticola. The sequence goes on from NZ_JACEFB010000008.1 coordinate 128,277, forward strand.
TACTGTTGGCTGGCGACGGCGGCAGAACCGAGCGCCTCGACCTGCTCCGTCCGGGTGTCCAAGGCATACAACTGGGCCTGGTGTCCTTTTTGTCCTTGGGAGACCGCATAGACATACCCTTGCGGCGTTTCCTGGGTAGCCGCCCGGATGCCGAAGGCCGCGGCGATCTTTTCCGGCGCTGTCCCCTTGTCCGGGTCCCAACGCACCACGGTTTGCGGATCGCCATCAGGATTGTAGTAAACCCGCCCGGTAGAACTAGCCCAGATCATGGCGCGCGAAGGCCCATGGGGCCCAGAATAAATCAGCTTGCGCTGCCGGACATCGTAAGCGAAGAAGCGGATGTCCTTCTCCTGTTGGGCAGCCCCGGCTACGGTTCCCCCATAAAAGATCATCCGCTTTGGGTCCAGAACACTACAGGGAATACAGTGCTTGGGAACTGGTCCCTGGACAACAACCTCGGCCTGCCCAGTCGCCGGCTGCACGCGAAGGATCCAATCGCCCTTGTAGTGGTAGGTGTCGTTCGTCACCTGCGTCGAGCCACGATGCGTGGAGAAATAAAGCCAGCCGTCGCTGCCCAGATCGAGGCGGCTGTGGATTTTCCCCGGCGTATAGTGGCCTTCCGGCAGTTTGAGAAGCTGTCGCACATCGACCAGCAAGCGGAATTGTCGCTTTTCCGGATCGTACTCATAAACAAAGGCATTCCCCTGGGGAGCCAGATGATCGCCTATCGAAGCGTAATACTTCCCCTGAGCGCAGAGGCTATCGCCCCAGTTCGACCAGGGTTTGCCCTCATAGGTCTGGCCGGGGAAGTACAGGAACTCGACCGTCGGCGGCGTGCGTGCAATCCGCACCTCCTTCGCCAAACCCGGAGGCGCCTGGAGAAACTCCTCACTCGTGTCGACCGCCACCGTCTGATCCTGCGGCAGGCGGGGCGGAAAGCTGATTCCCGGCACCCCCTTTTTCTTCTGCGCGACGACCGGCAGAGACCCTAGAGCGGGACTCGTCACAGCAGCTAGACCCCTCACGCCGGGCAAACCCTGGGCCTCCCGCAGCACGCTCCCCACGGCAACCCCCGTCACAGCAGCGGCCAGCACACCTAACACTAGCAGGCGGGACAGCATCGATGGGTCTCCTAACAGGACACGGCAGCAAGGCGGTATATTCTTAACACACCTGACACAACTTGCGCCCCGCAAAAGGGCCAAAAAATTACTGCATTTTATAGCCGCCCCACCAACAGGAAAATGATTCTGGACACAGTGACCTGAATCCCCGTTATCTCCTCGCATCGGCATCACCGCTAGCATTGGCACGATTCGGTCCTCACGGCCGGGGGAACGACTCCCCCCTCGCCGAATGACATTCCCCCCATCGGAGCCGAAGGGTATAACGCGCCAATGTCAGGAGCGCGATGGAGTATGGAAAACCCCCTCACCTTGACGGGAATCCTGAGTATCTTTTGGAGGAATTTGACCATCGGAGCGAGAGGGTGACCCCAGCCGGGAGGAAACCGGGAAGATCCGAGGAAGGTCCGAGAGGGTCGGGAGGAAATCATGGCCGGCCGGTCCTTTGTCCATTTGCACCTACATACGCATTACAGCCTGCTCGACGGCTTCAATCGCATTCCGCCGCTCGTGGAACGGGTCAAACAATTGGGTATGAACGCCTGCGCGATCACAGACCACGGCAACCTTTACGGGGCCATCGAGTTCTACCTGGAATGCCGCAAGGCCGGGATCAATCCGATCATCGGCTACGAAGCCTATCTGGCACCGGGAAGCCGCACGGATCGCAGCGCGCGCAGCGAAATGGGCGCCGCCACCCACCTGACCTTGCTGGCCAAAAATACGACCGGCTTCCGCAACCTCATCAAGCTATCCAGTCTGGCGTTCCTGGAGGGATTCTATTACCACCCCCGCATCGATCGGGAGCTGCTGGCGGAATACCACGAAGGGATCATCTGCCTGAGCGGATGCCTGGCGGGGGCGTTCAACCAGTACATCCTCCAGGAAAAGCTGGACGAAGCGGAGAAACTGGCCGCCTGGTTCCGTAAACTGTTTGGCGAGGACTATTACATTGAGTTGCAAAACAACGGCCTGGAGTTACAGGATCGCTGCACAGAAGCCGCGTTAGACATCGCCCGCCGGCTGGGGATTCCCACCGTGGCAACCGCCGACGCCCATTATCTATGCGCCGAGGATGCCCTCGCGCATGACGTGCTCTTCTGCATCAACACGCGCCGTACCCACGATCCCCGCCGCCGCCAGTATCCGGAGGGCCGCTTCCGCAGCCCCTATTATGTGCGCAGTCCGGAGGAGATGTACCAACTCTTCCCCGGACTGGAAGAGGCCGTGGCCCGCAGCCAAGAGATTGCCGATCAAGTCGATATTCAACTGGACTTCGGCAAGAGGCACTTCCCTGTTTTCACGCCGCCAGAGCAAAAGACACCGGAGCAGTATCTGCGCGAACTCTGCGAAGCCGGCCTGCGGCAGCGCTATGGCGACCCACCGCCTTCGGCTGCCCAGCAACGCCTGGAACACGAGTTGAACATCATCTGCCGCATGGGCTTTGCCGGTTACTTCCTCATCGTCTGGGACTTCGTTCGCTATGCGCGGGAGCAGGGAATCCCCTGCTCGGCGCGCGGTTCGGCCTGTGGGGCTATCGTCAGTTATGTGCTCTATCTGAGCCATGTCGATCCTCTGGGATACGACCTGCTCTTCGAGCGTTTCCTCGACCCCAACCGCAGCGAAGCCCCGGATATCGACATTGACTTCTGTCAGGACCGGCGGGAACAGGTCATCGAGTACGTCAAGCGAAAATACGGAGCGGAGTCAGTCGCTCAGATCGGCACGTTCGGCACACTGGCCGCCAAGGCTGCGCTCAAGGACGTGGGGCGAGTGCTGGGAGTGCCCCTGGAACGGGTCAATCAACTCTGCCAGTTGGTGCCCACGCGCGGAGCCATCACGGCGAGCCTGAGCGAGGCCCTGGAAAGCCCCGACTTCCGCCGGGAATACGATTCCGATCCCCAAGTGAAACAACTGGTGGATATCGCCCTGAAACTGGAAGGGATCAATCGCAACGTCGGCACGCATGCCGCCGGGGTGGTCATCGCGAATGGACCGATCATCAACTATGTGCCCGTCCAGCGCGTCGTCCGGCGGACCGAGGGCGAGGAAACCGATGCCGCCGAGGCTGGTGACATCGCGGTGACCACGCAATGGGAAATGACCGTCCTGGAAAAGGTCGGCATGCTGAAAATGGACTTCCTCGGCCTGCGGACCCTCACGCTCATCGATAACACCATCCGCCTGATCAAGCGAACCAAAAAAATCGATATCAACCCGTATGACATTCCGCTCAACGATCCCAAGGTGTATCAGATGCTCCAGCGGGGCGAAGCGAAGGGCGTGTTCCAGTTCGAATCGGAAGGGATTCGCGAGCTGCTCAAGCGGATGAAGCCGGACAACATCCGCGACATCATCGCCTCCACCGCTCTGTACCGCCCCGGCCCGCTCGAAGGTGGACTCGTCGATGAATACATCGAATGCAAACATGGGCGGAAACAACCGACCTATCTCCATCCGGTCATGGAGGAGATTCTCGGCGAAACCTACGGCGTCATGGTTTATCAAGAGCAGATCATGCGGCTGCTCAACCGCCTGGGTGGCATCGAGTTGTCCAAAGCCTACGCCTGCATCAAGGCCATCAGCAAGAAGAATAAGGAAGTGATCGAGGCCCGGCGGGGGGAGTTCATCCGCGGAGCCGTGCAAAAGGGCCTGTCCGAGGAGCAAGCCGCCCGCATCTTCTCCTTGATCGAAGAGTTCGGCAAATACGGGTTCAACAAATCCCACAGCGCTGCGTATGCCTTGGTTTCGTACCAGACCGCCTATTTGAAGTGCTACTATCCGGCCGAATTCATGGCGGCCCTCCTGTCTTCGGAAATCGACGATGGCAACAAGCGGGATATACTGGTGGACCACATCGCGGAAGCCCGCCGCATGGGACTGAAAGTGTTGCCGCCGGATATTAATCGCGGCCGGGCTGATTTCGATGTCGAAGGGGAGGAGATCATTTTCGGCTTGACGGCGATCAAGGGCTTAGGCCGGGGGGCAGCGGAGGAGATCGTCCAAGTCCGGGAGAAGGGGGGCAAATTCCGCGGCCTATTCGACTTTTGCGAACGGGTGGACCGGCGCATCGTGCCGCGCTCGGCAGTGGAGCGCTTGATCAAGGCGGGGGCCTTCGATGCCTTCGGCCGGCGGGCCGCTCTCTTTGCCGCATTGGAACGGGCGTATCAGGCAGCGGAGGAGAAGGCCGCCGATCGCCGCCGCGGGCAGAAAAGCCTCATCGATCTGCTACTCGACTCCCCCGCTCCCGCGGCAACCACCAACGGCTCCGCCGAGAAACATCTGGGAACCGTCCACGCCTCGGAGGAATTGCCCGATGTACCCGAATGGACGGAAACCGACAAACTCAAGTTCGAGAAGGAAGCCCTGGACTTTTACATGTCCAGCCATCCGCTTGCCCAGTACGAAGAGCAAATGCAGCGCTTCCGCAGTCACGAGTGTGCCGACTTGTTCAAAGCCAAGGCCGGCACCGAAGCCCGCGTAGCTGGCATGATCGTGGACCTTGCCGTGCGCACCGCCAATCGAGGGCGCAATGCCGGCCGCAAGTATGCCACCTTCCGGATCGAAGACTTCACCGGCAGCGTGCGTTGCGTGCTCTGGTCCGACGAATACGCCCGCTACCGCGACCTCGTCGTCCCCGACGCCGTTTATCTCTTTGAAGGAGTCCTGAATCAGGCGCCGGAGCGGGCGGAACCGGACTTCCAAATCAAACGCATTCTCACCCTCGACGAAGCCCGCCGGGAATACACGAAAAGCCTCGTGCTGCGGATGCCCTACGCCGACGACCCAGAAATCCTGCGCAAACTGGACGGCTTGCGCCTCGTCCTCCAGCGGTATCGCGGACCATGCCCCGTCTATCTCGTGATCCGCGACCCCTGGGGTAAACAAGCCCATCTCCGCCTCGGCGAGCAGTATCGGATCGACCCAGCTCAACTGCCCATCGAGGAAGTCGAAATGATCCTGGGCAAAGGTACCGTGGTCTTCTCCCGGTAAATCATCTTCAGCGAGGGGTAGACAGACGGCGTCTTCAGGAACAGCAGACTAGCTGCACCATCACCGTCGGCTAGGTGTAACTAGATTCTCTGGGGGTGGGGACTGAACCCGCGAGGTGTTTCCCCAGATTAGCAGAGCGGCCCGGCAGGGAACCCCCAGAGAACTTGGTTGCACCCGTTTCCTCGGAGCATCGACTCGACCGTTCAGCAAGTTCGCCCTTAACCGTGAAAAAATCTCCGGCGAAATTCTTGAAAAATTGTGTTGACAGCCCGCGCTCGGCATTGGTAGGTTAAATGTTAGTTGAATCATATCAAAAGGATGACACATCCAGAAAAGGAGTCGCACATGTTCAGACCGTTCGCCTGGGTTCGCATGACATTGAGCGGAATTTTACGCGGGGGGGGCGCTGCGTACTGACCGCGCATCCGTGTAGCCGGCGACCATCGCCGGCGCGTCGGGGGCCGCGAAGCACGCGCCTAGCCGTCGAACTGCTGGAGGACCGCGTCGTGCCCAACAGCGCCCCGCTCATCAGCGGCACGTTCTTGACGCCGTCGTCCCTGAAAACCAACGACCTCGCGACCGTCCAGGTGGCCGCGACCGATCCCGACAACGACCCGATCACCTTTACCTATGTCTGGAAGGTCAACGGCAACGTCGTCCAGACGACAAGCAACACCTCCGCCACCACCGACACGCTCGACCTGAGCATCGCGGGCCACGGCGACAGGGGCGACTACATCGAGGTCGAGGTGACGCCATACGACGGCAGCGACCCCGGCCTGCCGGTGTCCACCGGCACAATCGTCGTCAACAGCGCGCCACTCGTTACGAGCGTCAGCGATCAACATTCCCTGCGCGGCGATTCGATCTCACTGCAAATCAGCGCGACCGACGTCGACGGCGACACGCTCACCTTCGCCGCTGATGGCCTGCCAGCCGGTCTGAGCATCGACGCATCCACGGGGTTGATCAGCGGCACGATCGCTGGCGATGCCGTGCCGGGAACGTATCAGGTGAACATAAGCGTCAGCGACGGCAGTAGCTACACGGTGCAGTCTTTTGCCTGGACGATCTACCGCACTCCGGCGGAGCTTTACGCCGACTACCTGGCCGCCGTGGCCGACGCGAATGCCGCTTACCTGGCTGCCATCGCCAACCGCGATGCGGCGATAGCAGCCGCGCGACAGCAGGCGCAGTCGCAGGCGGACGCTCTGTATGCGGAATATCTAACCACCGTGACCTCGGCGCAGGCGGTGTATGACGCGGCGATTGCGGCCGCCGAGTCGGCTTACAACGCCGCGCTGGCCGATGCCGACGCTGCCTGGGAGAGCGCGACGGCCGATGCGCGGGCGGCGTATGAAGCTGCCCTGGCCAACGCGCAGGCCGCCTACGATGCCGCGATTTCCGCCCTGGACGCCAACTACCAGGCCGCCATCGCCGCGGCCGATGAGGCATATGCCGCATACCTTGCGCCCTATCAACAAGCGCGGGATGATGCCTATGCCGCCTGGCAAGCCGACCCGCAGAACAGCCAGCTGGAACAGGAGTACAACGATGCTCAGGCCGCGCTCGACGCAGCCATACTCACAGCGACGGCGCAGCGTGACGACGCCTACGCTGCCGCCCAGGCGTCACGGGACGCAGGCGCGGCCAATGCTCAGGCCGAGTTGGTCGCGGCTCAGGACGCCGCATTCGCCGAATACCAGACCGCCATCGCTCCGGTCAACGCGGAATGGGACGAGGCCGAGGCGGAAGCGTGGTCCGTGTACCTGGCCGCTAAGCAAGCCGCCGACGATCAACTCCTCGCTACCGAGACCGCCGCCTGGCAGGATTACGTGAACGGCGTCGCAGCCATCGAATCCGAGTTGGCGACGACGGTGGCGAGCATCGCGGCCCAGTACGAGGAGGAGGTGACAAGCGCGGTAGCCGCGTGGCAAGCTGCCGAGACCCAGGCTTGGGACGCCTACCAGACGGCGCTGGCGGCGATACCGGACGCACCGGCGTTGGCGGTGCGGGTGGCAGGCCCACCGGCGGCAGAGCCGTTTGTCTGCTGTCAAGTGGGAGACCGACTGGGACCGGTGGTGGCCGTTCAAACAGAGCGTGGGCCGTTGGTTGACTGGCGAACTGCGCGTCCCACCGACGTGGTTCTGAGAGGAACTCAATTTGGCGATGTACGGCGTTACACTGTCACCATTCGCGGCGGTGACACGATTCCGGTCTATCGCCCTCTCAGTCCCAGCGACCCGCCAGGGCGACTGGACTACAACTGTCACGGATATACCTTCGGAGGGTGGAACGCTCCCGGTGGACCTTTCATTATCAACAATCCAGACGTTCCGGCGATCCTTCGAGCCGGTTACGAAGAAATTCCCGCTGCGAAGGCCCGCGCGGGTGATATCGTGGTGTGGTACGATGGTGACAAAACCATCCATTCTGCCGTCTTGAAAGACGTGGTGATTACCGATGGACGGTTGGATCCCATGCGCACAACGTTGCGAACCAAGAATGGCAACACCCCGTTCCAGGACGCAATGACGCTCGACGCCCTTTGTAATGGCCCGCTGTTCCCCGGCCAAGATCCACGACGGGGCTACGGCCTCAACTTCCGTGTCTATCGGGCGCGGTGAGTGTGCTGCACTCGCTGTGTCTGAGGGCGACAAATGCGAAAGGAGGGATGGACATGACTCGTTGGTATGCCCGCGGTGTATTGCTGTTCTGTTGTTTTGCGGTCGGCTTGAGCGTGCCGGTTTCAGCGGCCGCACAGGAGAAAGATAAGAAGGCGGCGCCGCCTGAGGGTAAGAAAATGCTCGAACTGCGAATATCATCTTCCAAGAAGGTCGTGGACTACGACGAGGTAGTTGAGTTTTCCTGCGAGTTGAAGAATATCTCCGACAAGCCGATTACCATTGTCTATAAGGGAAGCAACGGGTTGCGCGATTACATTACCTATTTTGCGCGGGAACCAGGCAAGGATTGGAATGAAGGACAAAAAGCGAACATTCATCTTTCGGATCTTGGCATTGAAAGGCGGCCGCAGCTCCTGGAACCCGGAAAATCTCTGGGATACAAGGAACGCGGTGTTCACGCTTCGTCCAGGGAAAACCCGCGACGTAAGCCTGGGATTTACCAGTATAAAGCGGTGTTTGAGTACCGCGATCCCGACGACGAAAAAGCGCCGCTGCTTCGGGTCGAGTCGAATGTCCTGGAGATCGAACTGAGGCCGAAGAACAAATGAGGTGATCGTCTTGACTATGTGTGCCACTGCGCACCCAATAGCGGGAGGAACCAATCATGAATGGGACTTTCTTGTTTGCGATTTTGCTAGGTTGCTATTCTCATTCACAGGATGCCTCTCCTATGCAGCAGAAGAAAAAGGAGTCCGCCTTGGAATGCCGACTCATTGTTGCGCAAAGGAAAATCAAAATTGGCGAAGTGCCTACGAATACTGCCGTCGAACTCAAGAATACAGGCAAGGAGGACATTCGGATCACCTATAATACGCATCCTTTTGAACACCTCGACATCGAGGTATGCAGCCCGGATGGGGAAAAGATTTCGGATTCGGAAACGAAATACGGTGGGATATTTTCACCATCCACTCCAAAACCGATGCAAACTCTAACGCTTCGCCCAGGCGAGAGTTATCGTTTTACAGTGAGTCTTTTTGCCACAACGCCGGAGGAGAAACGAAAAAGCCCCGGCGATTACCGAATCAAGGCGGTGTTCGACGATGGCAACATTCGCAGCGTCTCGTCGGAAATCACCCTGACACTCGTCGCCGAATGAGCGGTGAGGAGAAGGGCACGCCCTCAACGAGGAACTCGCGCTTAGCAGGCGGATAACAATTTTCGATCCAGCAGACGCGGTGGTCCGGAACGCCGGTGCGGCCAATGCCGCGGCCGAGTTGGTCGCGGCTCAGGACGCCGCATTCGCCGAATACCAGACCGCCATCGCTCCGGTCAACGCGGAATGGGACGAGGCCGAGGCGGAAGCGTGGTCCGTGTACCTGGCCGCTAAGCAAGCCGCCGACGATCAACTCCTCGCTACCGAGACCGCCGCCTGGCAGGATTACGTGAACGGCGTCGCAGCCATCGAATCCGAGTTGGCGACGACGGAGGCGAGCATCGAGGCCCAGTACGAGGAGGAGGTGACGAGTGCGGTAGCCGCCTGGCAAGCCGCCGAGGCTACCGCCTGGGATGCCTACACGACAGCGATGGCCTCGCTGCCGGGGACACCGCCGTTGACCGAGCGGATTGTAACGTCGCCGGCGGCAGTCGAGATCCCGGCCCCGCCCACCAATCCGCCGCAAATGTTGGCCTTGGGGCCGCGCTTGGTTCTGCCTCTCTGGCCGCTGTTCATCGGTCAGCCACAGCCCGAACCGGAATACGGCACCCGTGAGTTTTGGCTCACTCGGCCGCGCAGAAGCGCCAGGGACGGTGGTCTGAATATCACCGCAGAACAACGACGTGATGTTGTTCAGGATGCAATTGCCGCTCTCGATACGACGTTCCGATTGGAAACCATCCCCGTGCTGAGGCCGAATGACCCGGCACCGCGATGGATTCAGATCGGTCGCGATCGAGCTGCAACGGGTTTGTTCGAGGGCGGTCTCGTATTCGGTGGCATCGCAACGCCGGCGCAGCTGGCTCGCATCCACCTGCGGGTGAATCTGATTCACCTCAAACAACACTTGGTCGATAGCTTTTACAACATGGTCGTGAACAACCCACCGTCCGGGCGACAGTGGACCGAGGAAGACCGGCGCGATATCGCTAATGCCATGAATCGCACGGCGGATGATCTGATCCGCATGGTCGACCTGTTTCTTCGCACGCATCCCGGCGCGAAGCCGTCACTCGATAGTCGACACTGGTGGCAGAACCGGTTCAGTGCCCCTTGGTGCGCCGATTGGGCCGGGGCCATGCGGGCATGGATTACGGCTGTAATCACTAGCCGGGGTCCCCAACATCCCGCTAACAGATACCTACAATTTGAGTGGGGACAGGCGAATCACATGGGATATCAACACAATTTCATCATTATCAAGCCGAGCGGGCATACGGTGCAACTGAGCACCCCAGAAAATGACGCTGTTGATCGCAAGATCCTGTTGTTCGATCCCTGGCGTGATTTGCTGCCTCGGGCCTATCCAGCAACACCTTGGAGCCAGAGGCCCTACGCGACACCAACGAAAGTGCCGCAAGCCAGGGACATAGAAGAGTACCTGTATTACTTTGATCGACTTGGCGATCCGCGGTTTTCGGATCCGTATCTTGGGCTTGGCGAGTTCTACCGTTATCGAACCCGGTGATAGGAATAGGGAGGATTCGATTCATGAAACGCCCAGCCATTATTGTCGTCGTTGGAATGGTGATTGCGCTCACATATTACCAAGTCGAAGCTCAATCTCCGCGTAAGATTATCGGGGATGCGGGCATCAACCAGTGGACGCCAGCCGCTTTTTCTCCTGACGGAAAGATGATTCTCGCACGAGGGTTTCGCCCTGACAGCAAGCTTGGACCGCCGTATGATCAGGTTCTGAGACTTTGGGATGTTGCATCGGGCAAGGTAATTCGTGAATATCGTTATTCGAATGAAACATCGAACCAATATTTTGAACAGGTAGCATTCGCTCCCGATGGAAAGCACGTTTTTGCGTGCGGCCAGGGACTGCCGTTGATCATGTGGGATACGCAGACTGCTAAAGAAATTCGCACATTCGGAGAGGACCGGTATTGGGTATGCTGCTTTGCCCTGACCCCAGATGGGAAATTCGCCATAACGGCTAGCACAAGTCAAGAACTCGCAGTGTGGGAACTAGCAAGCGGAAAGTTAGTCAAGAGTGTTTCTGTCCGGGACCATTATGTTCCCGACTCAATAAGCGACATTCTGTTTAGCAAACCGACCGATCGTTTGATCGTGTGTGACATTGATGCCTTTTCCCTGTGGCGTTACCCATCGCTGGACTTCGTAATCATGGGTACATCGTTGGAACGCGTGGGACCAAAACAATTTCCACTGCCGTATCCGATTGCTTTGAGGAGCTTCGCGCTGGGTTCAGATGGGAGAACGATTTTCTATTCCGAACCGCGCGGTCCCGTTTACGAACTCGATATTGCGACAGCCAAGGTCAAACGCACCATCGACCTCAAAGCCGTGAACCGGATCCACGTTCTGACGGTCAGTCCGAAGGGAGACAAGATCATGACAACGGGGTTTCACGGCCAGACAGTGGTTTACTCTTTGCCCGAAGGAAAAGTTCTCAAGCGTATGCCGGGCTACGGCAATGTGCAATTCTCCCCCGACGGCAAAACAGCGCTGACCTTCACCAAGGACGGCCGCATGATGCTGTGGGACTTGGAAGAGGAAATCGAGAAACGGAGAGAAAAAGAATAGCAACCCGACCTGGCCACCATAGTCGAGTAAACTTGGAGCCTATGACTCTTCGCAAAGTAGCTTCGGGTCGATGGCGACGCTCCAGCGACGATGACGCAGGCGAGCATCGCGGCCCAGCATGAGCAGGAGGTGACGAACGCGTTTGCGGCGTGGCAAGCCGCCGAGACCCAGGCTTGGGACGCCTACCAAACGGCGCTGGCCTTGCTGCCGGGAGGACCGGCGCTGGCAGTGCGGATTGGGGGCCCGCCCGCGGCAGAGCAAACATGAGCATTGCAACTCCAGCCGCAAGCCCAGGCACAACCTCGTCGGCCGCGTGGAGTCATTTCGATTAGACCAGGCTCTGGTTCCGGTGCCGAGGGAACCTTGATTGAGGTTACTGTGATACGGGGTTTCGACGCGAACGCTCAATTGAGGGTAGATTTCAATGGTGACGACGTTGACATCCTCCAGAACGGCAGGGTTGTGAATCCAGGGAATCTCATCACAGATGCCAACGGCCGGGCCACCTTCACTAGCTGCGAAAGGACTACCCTATTTTCGGCCGAATCAATCCCCGTGGTGAGCCGGTGGGTTACATCATCCGGGTCAGGAGCGGGACGGGTGAGAATACCGTATTCGCCTATGGCCATTACATCGTGACGCGACGATAGGAGGTGAGCATGAGACGGTCGCTCTTTTGCATCGGCAGCGCGCTGGTTGCCCTCCTCGGCGTTTGGGTGAGCGCCGCCCAGGAAGGTCGGGATGAAAAGACCGAGTTAGAGGGTACGTGGGAGATCGTAGCACTCAGCTTAGAGGGTGATCCCTACGACGAAGAGGAAATCAAGGCCTTGCCCACTCGGAGGCTCGTCTTCAAGGGCAAAAAGCTGATTTCTCTAGATAGCGGTGGCGAGGTCATTTTCGACACCACCTTCAAGGTGGACGCGAAGCAAAAACCTCGCACGATTGATACTACGTGCAGGGATTCCGACCATCCTTTCGGCTCGTTGGTGATTTTTGGAATCTATCGGCTGGATGGCGATACGCTGACTATAAGCTGGCGATATGATCCCAGCGCAGAACGCCCCAAGGACTTCAACGGCGGAGAGGGTTCGCGGCAGAAGGTACTCACGCTCAAGCGGGTGAAGTAGAGGCGGAATGAGGCGGAAATGGGACGCATCTCATATCATACGCAGCCATCATTTCGTGTGAAATAAGATGCGTCCGCTTTTTGCTCGTTCGGGAAGAACTTCACCGTGTACCAACGACGATGATTCTACGCAAAGTTATATATCGTCTTCACTAGGGGTGCCACAGGCACCCAATAGCGGGAGGAACCAATTATGAATGGGACTTTCTTGTTTGCGATTTTGCTAAGTTGCCATTTTCATTCACAGGATGCCTCGCCTATGCAGCAGAAGAAAAAGGAGTCCGCCTTGGAATGCCGATTCATCGTTGCGGAAAGAAAAATCAGGATTGGGGAAGTCCCGAATGCCGCCGTCGAACTCAAGAATACAGGCAAGGAGGACATTCGGATCACCTCTAATACGCATCCTTTTGAACACCTCGACATCGAGGTACGCAGCCCGGATGGCGAAAAGATTTCGGATTCGGAGACGAAATACGGTGGGATATTTTCACCATCCACTCCAAAACCGATGCAAACTCTAACGCTTCGCCCTGGTGAAAGCTATCGCTTTACAGTGTGTCTTTTTGCCATGACCCCAGAGGAGAAACGAAAAAAGGCCGGCGATTATCGAATCAAGGCAGTGTTCGACGATGGCAACATTCGCAGCATCTCGCCGGAAATCACCATGACACTCGTCGCCCAATGATCAGCGACAAAAAAAGGCGCGCCATCCAGGAAGAAACTCGAGGTATACAAAATGATCCGGCAAGACTGCTTTCTCCAAATTCCGATGGAAGCCTGAATGGCGGCCAGTCGCCAGATTTGTTGAATGGTTTCTCGCCGCCTGGCTCACCCCGCGCCGCGGAGTTGCAAAAAGTGTTAAGTATACAAATGTACAAATTCTGTCCGAGGAAATGCAGGGGCAAAATATGTTTTTAACGAGGAGAATTACGACCTCAAGAAACTCTACCAGAAAAACAAGTAGGATAACAAGTTGAGGTGACACCCGAAAAAAGAAACCAAAAATGGCGAAAGGAGGGATGTGATATGACTCGGTGGTATGCCTGGGGCGTGTTGCTGTTCTGTTGTTACGCGGTTGGCCTGAGCGTACCGCTAGCAGCGGCCACGCAACCTCAAGATCACAAGGCCCCGCCGCCTGAGGGTAAGAAAATGCTCGAACTGCGAATATCATCTTCCAAGAAGGTCGTGGACTACGACGAGGTAGTTGAGTTTTCCTGCGAGTTGAAAAATGTCTCCGACAAGCCGATTACCATTGTCTATAAGGGAAGCAACGGCTTGCGTGATTACATTACCTATTTCTTCCGAAACCCAGGCGAGGATTGGAGTGAAGGACTGAAGGCGAATAGTCATCTTTCGGATCTCGGCATTGAAAGGCTGCCGCAGCTCGTGGAACCCGGAAAATCTCTGGGATACAAGGTAACTGGCGCTTTTTCGTCCACGGCTAACCCACGACCAAAGCCCGGCATTTACCAGAAAAAAGCCGTGTTTGAGTACCGCGATCCCGACGACGAAAAAGCCCCGCTGCTTCGGGTCGAGTCGAATGTCCTGGAGATCGAGCTGAGGCCGAAGAACAAATGAGGTGATCGAGGAACCGAACGCCGGGGGAATAACAAGGGAAGTAACTATTATTTTGGCGCATCATCATTCGCAATCCCTGGAACCAACATGCGCCGGGCAATCGGTTCGGCAGCACGTTCAATTCCAGGGAGACTAACACCACCTTTAGCACAAGGAGGATGTATCGCAACGGGGGCAGCCGTCTTCACTTCTTTCCGGTCAGTTCGGCGAGGCGGCGTTCGGCCTGGCGGATGCGGTCCGGATCGGTGTCGTGGGCAATGTGTTCCCGGTACAGTTCGATGGCCTTGGTGCGATCGTTGAGATAGCGGTCGTAGAGGATGGCAGCGCGAAGGCGGGCGTCGGTCCGGCCTCCTTTCATCCACTGATAGGCGCGTTCAAAGTAGCGGGCGGCACGATCATACTGGCGGAAGGCCCGGCTTTCATAGATATCGCCGAGTTGATAGGCCACGTCCGCGATTTTGTCGGAGTTGGGGTATTTTTCCAGGATTTCGCGGAGGAGGATTTCGGCGCGGCGTTGATTGAGGATGTATTCCGTGCCGAAGCCTTTCCCCTTGTACTCCATCGCCGCCCGGTACAATTCGTTGGCCGCGGGGATGTTGACCTCCGCCTTCAACGTCGCCGGTGGCACATCCTTGACATCCAAGTTGTACGACGGCTTGAAGAGCAGGTGGTAACCGAGAAGTTCCTCTTCGACCCATTTCCAGCGCTGCCGGTCGCCGACACGGGCATAGTGTTCGTAAAGGGCCTTGAGGCTGTTTTCGTACTCTTTACGGGCGGCATGGAGGCGCTCGACGAGTTCCACATCAGACGCCGGAGGAGGAGGCTTCCCGTCGTTAGCGGATTTATCCGGAGATTTGGGACTGCCGGGCGGTGCACTCTGGGCGTGCAGGGTCGAGAACACGCCCTGCGGCACCACCAGCGGAATCAGTGGAATCCCCACGAGGGGGAAGATCAGAAGCATGCGGGGCATATCTGCGAAACTCACCGTTATGCCGGACATTATCCCGGACGGAACCGGCCAGCCCCGCCTCTCGCCGCAAGAAACGGGCCGATCAGCGGCTCTCGTCCGGAGAGCGGGGCGGTTCGCCCGTGCGCGAATCGCCGGGTTTGTGGCCCAAGCTGGCAGGCGTGCCACTGCCTGTTCCTCCCGAAGCGGCTTCCCCCCCCTTATTCCCCAGGCTCACATGGCTGGCCGTGGAGTCACCGCTCCGGGTATTGCTAGTGCTGCTGCCGCTGGAGCCGCCGCCGGGGTAAGGCGTGGTGGTGCCGCTGAGCCGCTGATCGGGGCGGCCAAAAATCATCCGCCCTGCGGGCGTTTGCAGCACGCTGGTGACCACAATGGTCGTTTCCTGACCGATATAGGGCCTCCCCTGCTCCACTACGACCATCGTTCCGTCATCCAGGTAGCCGACTCCTTGGCCAATCTGATCGCCCGGCTTGACCACCCGGACCGTCATCGTTTCCCCTGGCAAGGCGACCGTTTTCAGGGCGTTGGCCAGTTCATTGAGATTGATGACATCCACCCCTTGTAACTGGGCGATCTTGTTGAGGTTGAAATCGTTGGTGACCACGCGGGCGTTGAGGGCCTTGGCCAAGATCACCAGGCGCTCATCCACACGGATCCGCTCCCCCGTGCGCAACTCAGGGACATTGCCGTCGTGCATTTCCAGTTCGATCTTCGGATTGGTCTGCAAGCGCTTGAGGATATCCAATCCGCGCCGCCCCCGATTACGCTTGAGGCGGTCCGAACTGTCGGCAATGGCTTGCAACTCCTGCAACACAAACCGCGGCACGATCAGCTTGGTGTCGATCAACCGCGTATCGCAAATATCGGCAATGCGGCCGTCGATGATGACACTGGTATCGAGCACCAGTGGCCGGCCTCCCTTCACCTGCTTGGAAAATTCGACATAGGGGATAATGAAGCGAAATTCGTCCTTGGTCTGCAACAGAGTAGAAATCGCAATATAGCAACTGATGACGGTGATAAAAACCTGGCCAATTTGAACCATGCGCCGCTCGTTAGGAAAGGCAAATTCAAGCAGCGGAGCCGTGGCGATAGAAATCAGCCAACCCACAAGCAGGCCCAAAAGCAGGCCGAAATAAATGGCCGATATCGTGGTGATCTTCTTCTGTTTCTCCCGCAGATCGGTGATGAGGACCAGCGCTCCGGCACCCAAAGTGACCGCGCTAACCAGCAAGGCCACTCCGGTCTGCTCACGCTCAATGAACAGGCTGGCGGCATACGCCGTCAGGCCGACGACCAAAATCCCAAAGGTAATGCGAAGCAGGGGAAGTAACATAGGGCAACTCGCATCGAGGGTGAAATTCAAGCCACCTGGTGTCAGGTTGTTTTATAGATTCCGCTGTCTGACTCCTCGCGGACCCAAGCTTCAGTCCCCGAAGTCTCTCCCGATTATACCAGCTTCCCATTGTAACAGAGTGTAACAGGGTGAGTGTATCCGAATGCGTCGGGAGCAGATCGCTAGACGGCCGAAAAGTGCGGTCAACCCCGTGGTCGAGGCGGCGCCGTCTACAAACGGAAGCCGTGGGAAAATGGAGGCGGGCGTCACACCTCCACCGTGGGGAGAAAGAGGCGGCGGTATTCCATCTGGGCGAAGCGATCGGTCATGCCGGCGAGATAGTCGGCGACCACCCGCTCCAATTGCGGGATGGGCCGGCGATGGTGGGTAATCCAGGAGGGGGGAGGCGGTCCCCGGCGTTCGGCCGCTCCGCTCCAGCGGCGGAAATGCTTCTCCGGCAGCAGTTCCGGATGCCGCACATACTCGTGGAAGAGAGCTTCCAAAATTCGCTGACCATTGTGCGTCATCCGCAGGACGCTGTGATGGGTGTAGACACGGTTGTGGAGGAAGCGTTCCCATTCGGCTTTGTACTTGGCGAGTTGGGGTGTGAACCCCACGAGGGGCACCGGAGCGTTGCGGACGTCGTCGAGGGAGCGGATGTTGTACTGTTCCAGCCGCCGGGTCGTCTCTTCGAGCAGATCGGTGACCTGCCACGCGAGCAGTTCGCGGATGACGGCCGTCCGCAGAGGTGGACCGCTCAATCCCGGGTGATGCTGGTGGACCCGTTCCACCGCCTCCGCCCAGAAGGGAACCTGGCGTAGCTCGTCCAAAGTGAGGAAGCCCAAGCCTAAAGCGTCGTCGATATCGTGGGTATCGTAGGCGATAGCATCGACGACATCGACCACCTGGGCTTCGAGCAAGGGCCGGCCGCAATCGCGGAACTCGGCGCATTCCGGCGCCTCCAGCCGGCCGCAGTGCTGGACGAACGCCTCGCGCACCTCAAACGAGAGGTTCAGGCCAGGGAAGTCCGGATACCGCTCCTCCAGCTCATCGACCCGGCGCAGGCCGAAGAGGTTATGATTGAAGCCGCCCAGATGCTGCAAGCAATGATTGAGGGCGTGTTCCCCCGCATGGCCGAACGGTGGATGGCCGATGTCATGCGCTAAGGCAATCGCTTCGGTCAGGTCTTCGTTGAGGCGCAGGCGGCGGGCGACAGTCCGGGCAATCTGAGCGACTTCCAGGGTATGTGTCAGGCGGGTGCGGTGATGATCGTTGACACTGGCGACCAGGACCTGGGTTTTTCCCGTCATACGGCGGAAGGCGGTGCAGTGGACGATGCGTTCCCGATCCCGCTGGTAGAGTGTGCGGAAGGGGTGCGAGGGTTCGGGGTAGCGCCGGCCGCGCGATGCCCGGCAGCGCATGGCATAGGGTGCCAGCCAGGACTCCTCGAATTCCAGCCAGTCGTTCGCGGAAAGGGGGGCCGTGCTCATGTCCATTCCGGCTCCGATACTCAGCGATTGTCGGCACTCTGAACCCCTGCCAGAGAGTGCCCCCCCGTCGTCGGAGAGGCACCGAGTTCTTCCACTAGCAAATCATAAAGAGCGTCGAGAGATTGTACGAGGACACGGGTGTCCGCCAGGACCGGCATGAAGTTGGTATCGCCATGCCAGCGGGGCACCAGATGCCAATGGAGGTGTCCTGGCACTCCCGCTCCCGCCGCCCGGCCCAAATTCAAGCCAATGTTGTAACCATCGGGCCGCATCCGCTTCTGGATGATGGCCATAAAGCGACAGAGCAAATGTTGCAGATCCAGCAATTCACTATCGCTGAGAAGGTCCAATGTTCCTTTGTGCTGTTGGGGACAAATGAGGAGATGTCCATTGTTATAAGGAAAACGATTCAGAATCACGACACTATGAGAGGACCGATGGACCAGCCAGTGCGCCCGCTCCTCCGCCCGATTGCTACTGGCAATAGCACGGCAGATGAAGCAGTCCTCGTCAGTGGCCGAGGAGGGAGGCTTCGGGGCGGCCACATAAGCCAGGCGCCAGGGTGCCCAGAGACGATCCACGACGATCTCCTTCCATCTGAGAGCTAGAGAATCCTATAGCCACAGGATTACAATAATCGATGTTGAGGAATTCCTAAACAGGGTTCGGGCCAGGAATACGAGGGGACAAGCCAAGAGCGACCCAGGGGGGAAGATAGAGGAAGCAGGCTGGTTCACGAAATCCTCCCAGATTCCTCAACAGAACCGGCGGCGAGAAGAGGGAAATAGCTCGTCCTATACCTAGGGACGAAACGGGAGAGAAGGTGCGGCGGCTTGACCCAAGCGGGTGCGGTTCCTAGGATGACCGCCTTATCCGGTGGAGCAGCAAGATAATGAGCCTCCGGTGGGCCAGGGGTGCCAGGACCGCTGGGATTCCGGATGGCGTCCGCCGGGAATCTTGCCGTGGATTGTTCGGAGGAACTGATCATGGCCGTACCCAAGCGCCGTACCTCGCGTTCCCGCCGGAATCATCGCCGCAGCCATGATGGCGTTCGTCCGGTGCAGGTGCAGTACTGTCCCCAGTGCAACGAGCCGGTGCTGTCCCATCGGGCCTGCCCTCATTGTGGCTACTACCAAGGCCGGACGGCCATCCCCATGGCGGCGGAAGAGACGACGCGGAAGTAACCTATGCGCATCGCGCTTGACGCAGCCGGTGGCGACTTCGGGGCTGCTCCGAATGTAGCAGGAGCAGTCCGGGCGTTGCAGACTGTACCCGACCTGACGGTGGTCCTGGTCGGCGATCAGGCCCAGTTGGAACCCTTGCTAGCGGCGCAAGACGGCGTACCCGCCCAGCGTCTGGAAATCGTCCACACCTCGGACGTAGTCGGAATGAAGGACAAACCCACCGAGGCCCTTCGCCGCAAACCGGACGCTTCCATCTTCCGCTGTTGGCAATTGCTGGCGGAACATAAGGTCGATGGCCTCGTCAGCGCGGGCAACACGGGAGCTGTGGTCGCCGGTGGCTTGAAAACCCGCCGCTTCCTGCCCTGCGTCCACCGTCCCGGCATCGCCGCCGTGATGCCCAATGCGCGCGGCCACTCGGTGGTGATCGATGTCGGAGCCAACGTCTTCCCCAAGCCGCGCCACCTCCTGGAATACGCCATCATGGGCAGCGTATTTGCCCAGGAATTGCTCGGAGTGTCCCGCCCCGCCGTCGGCCTGATGAACGTCGGGGAGGAAGAGGGAAAGGGGCATGAGCTGGTCCAGAAAAGCTACGAGCTACTGCGGCAGGGACCGCTGCGCGATCAGTTCGTGGGCAATGTCGAAGGACGGGACATTCCCCGCGGCGTGGCCGATGTGATCGTCACAGACGGCTTCACCGGCAATGTGGTCCTCAAACTCAGCGAGGGAGTCTTCGAGTTCCTTATGAATGTGGTCCGGGAACGCCTCGTGGAATCCTTGCAAGGAGAGAAGGAGCAGGCGGCCTTGGCCTGGCGCGACCTCATCGGGCGATACCACTACAGCACGTTCGGCGGTGCCCCTTTGCTGGGAATCGACGGAGTTTGCCTCATCTGCCACGGCGCCTCCAGTGATGTGGCCATTGCCAACGCTTTGCGGGCGGCGGCCCGATTTGTCCAGCTCCGGCTCAATGCCAGTTTGGTAGCAGCCCTGGAACAGTTGCCCCCCGACGGGGAAGAATAGCCTTTAGCCTCGGTTTCCCTTCCACTTCCCCCGGTCGGTCCTCTCCTCCGGATAAAAGGATCGCCAGGCGCATCCTTCTCCTCTCCCTGACCCGGCTCACGGCCTAGCAGCCACACCACCTAACCCTGGGAAAATTGGGAGGAGAAAGGGGAAAAATGGGAGAGGCACCTCCCTGAATACCAGCGGAACCCACCCAGAACGGATTGCTTTGCAGGGGTTGAATCGAGTATCGGTGATACACCCTGGACAAAAGGTCGTCCAGACATGGAGGGAGTAACGGGCGATGGTGCAAGCAGCTTTGCTTTTTCCTGGCCAAGGAGCGCAGTACGTCGGTATGGCGGGGGAATTGGTGCAGCAGTCGGCCGCGGCTCGCGCCCTGTTCGAGCAGGCGCGGGAAGTCCTAGGTTATGACCTGCTGCGATTGTGCCGGGAAGGACCGGCGGAGCGCCTCAATGCCACGGATGTCAGCCAGCCAGCCATTTACGTGGCCAGCTTGGCGGCGTATGAGCAATGGCGGCAGGAAGCAAACGAGGCAGCGGTGGCCGCCGTGGCTGGTTTGAGTCTGGGAGAGTACACCGCCTGCACCGTGGCGGGCGTGTGGAGCTTTGCGGACGGTTTGCGCCTGGTGCAAGAACGCGGACGAGCCATGCAGGCCGCTGCGGAAGCCGCCCCCTCCGGTATGCTCAGCATCCTCGGCTTGCAGGCCAATGAGGTCGAAGAGTTGATCGCCGAAGCTCGTGGTCCGGATGTCCTGCAAATCGCCAATTATCTGTGTCCGGGGAATCTCGTCGCCTCCGGCAGCTTGGCAGCGGTAGAACGCCTGGAGCAGCTCGCACAAACACGGGGCATCCGCACGGTCCGCTTGGCGGTCGCCGGAGCCTTCCACACTCCCCTGATGCAATCAGCCCAGCCCTGCCTCGCCCAGGCTTTGAACCAGGCCGCCTGGCACAAACCCCGCTTCCCCGTCTGGTCCAATGTCGATGCCCGCCCCCACACGGACCCAGCGGAAATCCAGAAGCTGCTCGTCCAGCAATTGACAGCGCCGGTCCGCTGGGAGGAAACTATCCGCGCACTGCTGGAAGCGGGTGTCGAACGCTTCTATGAAATCGGGCCAGGGCGGGTCCTCGCTGGCTTGCTCAAACGCATCCACCGCAAGGCCGAGATCATCAACATCGCGGCGTGAAAAAAATACCGGCTCGCTACCAGGAGGAATTGTGACATGCCGGGAGTGAAATCTCGACGGTCAAACTCGATAAGCCTGGGCCGGAGAGGTGTGACGCGCGCAGCGTCGGATCGCATCTGAGCCAGTAACGCCAAGCCCCTGTGATCCGAGCAGGGGGGGGGGCCCCGCGTGAGGTGACGGACCATGCAGCAGCAGCTCCGGCAGCCCTGGTTGTACCCGTCTGCCGGGGTTGATATGATGCAGATATTGAGGGCGGCAGAGCTTAAGATTTGCTGAGGCAGCGGGTAGCTAGACTTTCTCATGCAGAGCTTTATGGGACAACAGGTTTTGCGGGGCAGGTAGTCCTTGGAACCGTAAGCGTCTGCACCCCTCGCTTCCAGCGGTTTGCTACGGGAAGTAAAAGGCGGACAGGCGGCGCAGCCCGATGGAGCAAAGCCCCAAAGCCAGGTCCTGCTCGCTTGCAGTTTGGGATTCAGGAGTTCGTACGGGACAGATGCGGGGATGAGGTTGCGGAAAATTGGCCTGTTGGCTAAGAATGCCTTTCCACACCCCGCCTGGATCGCTACATTTTGGGCGAAGGGTTGGTGTGGCATAGCAGAGTCTGCCGCTATCGGACCAGAAGGTGGGAAAAGCCACGATTTGCGCCCTGAGTTTCCTGAGGCGCCGGCGGGGACTGAAAATGGACAACGGCAGCCACCCGGAGGGTTGTAACGTGATCGACAAGCAGGCCATCGAAACGCGCGTGATTGAACTGATCAGCGAGCATTTCAATACCCCTAAAGACAATATCAAACGCAGCACCACATTCCAGGGAGGTGGTCAGGCCGGCGCGGATGACATCGGTGCGGATTCCCTCGATGTCGTGGAATTTATCATGGAGCTGGAAGACGAATTTGACATCCAAATCCCTGATACGGATGCGGAAAAAATCCGCACCGTGGGCGATGTGATTGATTACATCATAGGCAAACTCGAAGAACGGAAAAACCAGGAACAATAGACGTGATGGCTACACCGCGGCGTCGGGTCGTGATTACAGGTTTAGGCACGGTCAATCCCCTGGGGTTGTCCTGTGAAGAGTATTGGCGTGGGCTGGTCAATGGCCAAAGCGGTATCGCCCTGCTCACCAGCTTCGACACCAGTCAATTCAAGGTCAAATTTGGGGGCGAAGTCAAGAATTTCAACCCGGAAGCCTATTTTGACAAGGTGTCCGTCCGGAAGGTGGACCGCTTCACCCAGTTTGCCCTCGTCGCAGCCGAGGAAGCGATCCGGGACAGCGGCATCGATTTCGGGCGGGAGGACCCTTTTCGCTGCGGCTGCATCCTCGGCAGCGGCATCGGCGGCCTCAAAGAATTTGAACTCGGGCACGAAACGTTACTCTCGAAGGGGCCGACCCGCGTCAATCCGTTCGTGATCCCGAAAATGATCGTCAATTCCGCCGCGGGGAACATCTCCATCCGTTACGGGCTGCGTGGGCCGAATACTACCGTCTCGACCGCCTGCTCCTCCGCAGCTCATGCCATCGCGGACGCCTGTACTGCCATCCGTTGCGGCTATGCCGACGTCATGATCACGGGTGGAAGCGAAGCGGCGGTCACCCCCATGGGTTTGGCCGGCTTCATCGCCTGCCGGGCACTCTCGGAACGCAACGAGGACCCCGCCGGTGCTAGCCGCCCCTTCGATAAAGACCGCGATGGCTTCGTCCTGAGCGAAGGCGCCGGTATCCTGGTCCTGGAAGAATACGAACATGCCAAGGCGCGCAACGCCAATATCTACGCCGAAATCTGCGGCATAGGGAACACCGCGGACGCCTACCACATCACCCAACCGCATGAAGAAGGCTTGGGGGCAGCCGAAGCCATGCGGGCCGCCATCCGCGACGCCGGCTGGAATCCCGACGAGGTTCAGTACATCAATGCCCACGGAACTAGCACTCCGCTGGGGGATGTGGCCGAAACCAAAGCTATCAAGATCGTCTTTGGCGATCATGCCCGCAAACTGATGATCTCCAGCACCAAGAGCATGATCGGCCATCTCCTGGGGGCCAGCGGAGGCGCAGAAGCGGTAGCTTGTGCCCTGAGTATCCGCCACGGCGTGCTCCATCCCACCATCAATCTCCATCGCCCGGACATCGAATGCGGCTGCGATCTCGACTACATTCCCAACGTCGCTCGCGAAGTCCGAGTCAAAAAGGTGTTGTCGAACAGTTTCGGCTTCGGCGGCCATAACTGCTGCCTCGCCCTGGGAGCTGTCTGAGCACCGTTACCTTTCTCTGGCCACCAGTGACTTCCAGCTAGTGATCCAATCCGCCGCCGCTGCTCGCCCTCAGCGAATTCCTCCTGCTTCCTCCTCCCGGAATCTGACAATACCAACCGGTCGAAGGGGCGAGAATGCCCAGCAGTCAATACGCCATATCTCCTCCCGAATACTTTTTCAGGAATCTGGTCAGCTTGAAATCTCCCAGGAAAACTGCTTGAGACATCTCACCTTCCGAAAACATTGATCCACAGGAGAATGTTGCAGAATTGATTTGCTTTTGGCGATGAGAGTGGCTAATGTATAACTTGCCGCGGTAATAGACCAGCGGTGTTTCCACGACCCCCAAGAAGGAGAGTGGCCATGTTACGGGTATTGCTAATGGGTGTGTGCATCGTCGGTTTGCTCGGCGTCAGCCACGTTCTAGCCGATGACAAAGCCGAGACGAAGACCCTCAAGGGAACCCTCACCTGCACCAAGTGTGCCTTGAAGGAAACCAAGGCCTGCGGTCACGCCCTGATCGTCAAGCAGGACGGCAAAGAGATCAAGTACTACCTGGTCGACAAGGGAGGCAAGGAGCCGTATCATGGTGCTGTGTGCACGGAAGACAAGCCGGCGACCGTAACCGGAAAAGTTGTCGAGAAGAACAACAAGCGCTATATCGAGGCGCCTAAGGTGGAAGTGCAGAAGTAAGCCGGTTGGACCAGCAGGCAGATCTGGCTATCCTGCCAACGCCGCTCGGATGGTTCGGGCGGCGTTTCGCATTATTTACTTCGCATAAGGACGAGGGAAATATCGCACAAGGACGAGGGAATACTGGGCGCACCTGCTCGGCTTGACCTGTGCTCTGGTGAATCTTCAGCGGCGGGAGGAGAAAAATTGTAGCGGGTAAAAGGTCCAGGAGCAGTAGAGCCAAGGGGCATTCCGCCTCGGGGAACCTGAGTCATGACCAATCCCGCGGTGATGGCCTCGCCGAAGCTTGCGGTTGGCAAAGAGAAGGGTCAGGGCGTAGCATAGCGGCAGAGGAGGTGCCTGGGCAATGAAGATCATTCTGGCGAATCCCCGCGGCTTCTGCGCGGGCGTCAACATGGCCATAGCCACCTTGGAGGAGGCGTTGCGCCGCTTTGGCCCGCCGATTTACGTCTATCACGAGATTGTGCACAATCGCCCGATCGTGGAGCGGTTCCGGGCGCAGGGAGTGGTTTTTGTCAATGATGTGGCCGAGGTCCCGGAGGGAGCGGTGCTCCTGTTTAGCGCGCATGGCGTCGCCCCCGAAGTCCGGCGGCAAGCGGCAGCCCGGCGGCTCCTGGCCATTGATGCCACCTGCCCCCTGGTCACCAAGGTCCACCTTGAAGCCATCCGTTTTGCACGGGAAGGTTACACCATCATTCTGATCGGCCACGCCGGACATGACGAAGTCGTCGGAACGATGGGCGAAGTGCCGGACCATATCGTCCTGGTTGAGGATCTCGAGGATGTCCAGGCTTTGCCCTTTCCTCCAGAGGCCCGCCTGGCCTACCTGACGCAAACGACTCTGAGCGTGGACGAAGCCAAGGTGATCATCGACGCCCTCAAGCAGCGTTATCCGCAGATTGTGGGTCCGAACAAGGACGATATTTGCTATGCGACGCAGAATCGGCAGGAAGCGGTGCGGGAATTGGCCCATGAGGCAGATGTGGTGCTGGTTCTGGGCAGCCAGAACAGCTCGAACAGCCAGCGCCTGGCGGAACTGGCCCGCGCCTTGGGGAAACCGGCGTATCTGATCGATCGCGTGACGGAATTGCAACCGGACTGGTTCCGGCCTGAGGATACGGTCCTGATCACCGCAGGGGCCAGCGCGCCGGAAGAAAATGTCCAGGACTGCGTGGCCTACTTGCGCTCCCGCTTCGGTGCCAAGGTCGAAAATCGCACGGTCCGTGAAGAGCATGTCAGTTTTCCCCTGCCGCGGGAATTGCGCGTGCTCACCACCGCCTCCTGAAGGGAATCGGGAGAGGCCAGCGGGACCGAAGCAAGCAAGCCGCAGGCTCTCGGACATGGATGCTCTCGAACAGCCGGGGGACACGCCATGACCCAGACGTTGTGCTCCGAATTGGCCCTGCGTTATCTGCCGGAATTGCCCCGGCGGTCGGACTGGCGGATCGGTTGCATCGGGGCCGGATTCATCATGCGGGACTGCCACCTCGTGGCGTATCAGCAGGCGGGATGGCAACCCCTGGCGATCGCCTCCCGGCGTACGGAGTCTGCCGCGGCGGTTGCTCAGCGCTTTGGCATCCCAACCGTTCACGAGCAGATCAGCGACTTGCTCCACGATCCGCGCCTGGAGGTGCTGGACATTGCGGTACCGCCGGATGTGCAGCCAGAGATCATCCGGCAGGCCGTCGAGGCGGGACGGGGACGCTTGCGCGGCATTCTGGCCCAAAAACCGCTCGCCCTGAGCCTGGCCGACGCTCAGGACCTGGTCCAACGGTGCGCCGCTGCCGGCATCACACTGGCCGTCAATCAGAACATGCGTTTCGATCAGTCGGTGCGAGCGGCGAAAGACTTGATCGCCCGCGGCTGGCTAGGAGAGATCGTCCTCGCCACCATCGACATGCGCGCCGTGCCTCACTGGATGCCCTGGGCCCAGCACCTGCCGAGTCTGACGACCTTCGTGATGAGTATTCACCATCTCGACACGTTTCGCTACTGGTTGGGAACACCGGATCGTGTTCTGGCTTCGACCCGCCCCGATCCGCGAACTCGCTTCCCTCATCGTGATGGCATCAATCTGTACATCCTGGAGTACGATGCTGGACCGCGAGCCGCCGCCTGGGATGATGTCTGGGCTGGTCCGGGCCGGGCGGAGGGGGCCGCCCCTGATCATGCGATCCGCTGGCGCATCGAAGGTACCGACGGAGTCGCTCAAGGGACGATTGGCTGGCCCAAATATCCCGCCCACGAACCCAGCACCCTGGAGTTCTGCACGCGACGGCAAGGGAATTACTGGTTTCGGCCACGCTGGGAACAAGCCTGGTTTCCGGAGGCTTTCATCGGCACAATGGCCCAACTGCTGGTCGCCCTGGAACAGGGAACGGAACCGGAAATCTCCGGGCGCGACAACCTCGAAACGATTGCCCTCTGCACAGCGGTTTACCGATCAAGCACGGAGCATCGCGCCGTGGCTCTGCGAGAGATTCTCACCCCGAAATGACCCCCATCCCTCGGGCCAGTGGGAAGGCGCAGTCCATCGAGAGCAGGTATGAATCTGTCCCTGGAAATCGAACAAGCGTATCTGCTGGCGGACAGCCGGGGTGTCCGAGTGGCAGCAGCATCGCCGGGATTCGACACGGCCGAGGGAGAGCGACTCGCCGTGCTCTTTGGAGAGCGACCAGCGGGCGTGGCCTGCCCTCTGGCCCACTTTGCCTGCCCCTTCGGCAAGCACCACGTTTGCGTGGTCCGAGTCGCCGATGTGCCGGGAGCCGGAGAACGCCTGGGCTTCCATTTTCTGGTCCTGCACCGGCAGTTGTACCGCCACCTGGGGGACCCCTTTGCCATTGCGGATCGATTCCCCAGCGACTGGAGCCTGCGCGGCAGTTTGCCCACCCTGGCCTGGCCTGCCGAACCCCTAGCGGAACGAACCCTGGAACAATTGGATGCCATCCTGCGCGAAGGCGACGGCCCTTTGCTGCTCGGCGCCACGCAAGCCCTCGTCGATGGCAATCGTGTGGTCGTCGCGCGTTCCGCACCGGATGAGGCCCTGGTGCGCGGTTTGTGGTCGCTGTTGCCCCAACGCAGTCGGGTGGACCTCTGGCCGGCCACTTTTGCCTTCAGTGATGAGTTGCGTTTCCATTTTCGGGTGGCGCCGCCCCAACAGCTTGCTGCCGAAACAGCGGCTCGCGGGGAGCAGCCCTGCTATGATCTGCTCAACGAAGAAGCCGTCCGGAATTATCCTGCCGGCAGCTACGAGTTGAATCTCCAGATCGCCGTGGAAAGCGGGGATCGGACCGCCCTGCGGCAGTTGCTCCACCGCCGCACGCCCGACGAAACCCTCCGCTTGGCTTTCTATCTGCTGCTCTGCACCATCGCCGCCGTTCTGATCTCGCGCCTGTGGTAATGCCGCCGGCCAAGTTTCATCCAAGAGACCACGGGAGAGGGATAAGGTGGGAAGAACAAGCCGGAGCAATCCCGCTAGGCGATTCAACTGGCTGGCCGACACCCGGTTACTCTGGTTGGCCCACGCACTTCTTGACGCAGTTGGAATACCGTGTATCACGCTCCTGAGGAAGACTGCGGAATGCGCAATGCCTGTGTTCGGAAGGGATTGATCCTATCTTCCAGGCGAGGATGGCCGTGCCCGATCATTTTGCACCTTTGCCGGACGATCCGCTGTGGTACAAAGATGCGATCATTTACGAAGCCCCGGTCAAATCGTTCCGGGATTCCATCGGCGACGGGGTCGGCGATTTCCGGGGCATGATCGAGAAACTCGATTATCTCCAGGATTTGGGAATCAACGCCCTCTGGCTGCTGCCGTTTTATCCTTCCCCCCTCAAAGATGATGGTTACGACATCTCAGACTACATGTCGGTGCATCCGATGTACGGCACCTTGGAGGATTTCAAGGACCTGCTACGGGAAGCTCACCGCCGGGGTATCCGGGTCATTACGGAGCTAGTCATCAACCACACATCCGATCAGCACCCGTGGTTCCAGCGGGCGCGCCGTGCTCCCAAAGGGAGTGTGGAGCGGGATTTCTACGTCTGGAGCGACACTCCGGAAAAATACAAACAAGCCCGGA
Organism: Thermogemmata fonticola; assembly: GCF_013694095.1. Lineage (NCBI taxonomy): Bacteria > Pseudomonadati > Planctomycetota > Planctomycetia > Gemmatales > Gemmataceae > Thermogemmata > Thermogemmata fonticola. Next base: position 156,704 of record NZ_JACEFB010000008.1, read on the forward strand.
TCATCTTCAAGGACTTTGAGACATCGAATTGGGCCTACGATCCCGTGGCCAAGGCCTACTACTGGCACCGCTTCTATTCCCATCAGCCGGACCTGAATTACGACAACCCGGCGGTCTGGGAAGCGATCTTCCCGATCGTGGATTTCTGGTTCGAGCTGGGCGTGGATGGGATGCGGCTCGACGCCATCCCCTATCTCTACGAGCGAGAAGGAACCAGTTGCGAGAACCTGCCGGAGACGCACGCTTTTCTCAAGGCTTTGCGCAAACATGTGGACAGCAAGTTTCGCAACAAGATGTTCCTGGCGGAGGCGAATCAGTGGCCTGAAGATGCGGTGGCCTACTTCGGCGAGGGAGATGAATGCCACACCGCCTTCCACTTCCCCTTGATGCCGCGGATGTTCATGGCCATCCGGACGGAAGACCGTTTTCCCATCGTGGACATTTTGCAACAGACCCCCCCGATTCCGGAAAACTGCCAATGGTGCCTGTTCCTGCGCAATCATGACGAATTGACATTGGAGATGGTAACCGACGAAGAGCGGGATTACATGTACCGTGCCTACGCACGGGACGCCCAAGCGCGGATCAATTTGGGGATCCGCCGGCGCTTGGCTCCGCTCTTGGGGAATAACCGCCGCCGGATCGAACTGATGGTCGGGCTGCTAATGTCCCTGCCGGGCACGCCGGTCCTTTATTACGGCGACGAGATCGGCATGGGCGACAACATCTACCTGGGCGACCGCAATGCCGTGCGCACCCCGATGCAGTGGAGCGGCGATCGCAATGCCGGATTCAGCAAGGCCAACCCTCAGAAGCTCTACCTGCCGGTGATCATCGACCCGGAGTATCACTACGAAGCGGTCAACGTGGAAGCCCAACAGAATAATCCCAATTCCTTGCTCTGGTGGATGAAGCGGATCATCGATCTGCGCAAGCGGCACAAGGCGTTTGGCCGGGGCAGCATGGAGTTTCTGTTTCCGGAAAATCCCAAGATTCTCGCCTACCTCCGCCGTTACGGCGAGGAGACGATTCTGGTGGTCGCCAATCTCTCCCGCTTCACCCAGCATACGGAATTGCATCTGGAAGCCTACGCCGGGCTGGTGCCGGTGGAGATGTTCGGCCGGGTGGAGTTCCCGGTGATCAGCAAGATGCCCTATCCGGTGATGCTCGGTCCGCACGGCTTCGTCTGGTTTAGCCTGCAACCCCGCCGCCCGGCGACCTTGGGGTTGAGTAGCTTGCCGACGCGCTTCCCGGAAATTCCAGTGCGCGGCAACTGGGACCGCTTCATCCGCGGGCGGCAACGGCAATCCTTGGAAGCCATCCTGCCTGATTTTCTGGCCCAACGGCGGTGGTTCACAGGCCGGCGGCGCTCAATCAATGAAGCCGCCATCCTGGACGTGATCACCCTCACCCTGCAAGACCGCACCATCTTCGGCTGCGTAGTGGAGGTGCGCTACCTGGAAGGCGAACCGGAACAATATCTCCTTCCCTTGGTGACCGCCTCGGGTTCCGAGATGTCTCAGGTACTGGAAGAACTGCCTCATGCCGTCGTGGCCGTGCTCCAGGGGGATGAAAATGCGGTAGTTTATGACGCCCTCTGGGACCCCCACTTCACGGCGGCGCTATGGCCCCTGATCCGGGAGCAGCAAAGTCTGACCGGCGGGACCGGCAAGATCGCCGGCATCGCGTTGCCCTCCATCGCTGCCTATCCAGCGGCGGCGCCCCCGCCGATCCAGAGCCGAGCGGATCAGCATAACACAGTCATCCAATATGGCGAGCGGGCCTTCCTCAAGGTCTTCCGCCGCTTGGACGAGGGGATCAATCCCGAATGGGAAGTGGGACGGTTTCTAACCGAACGCGGCTTTCCTCACGTCCCACCTGTCCTGGGCGCTTTGGAATACCGCCGGCCCAAGAGCGAACCCCTGACTTTAGCCGTCCTGCATGCCTACGTGCCCAGTCAGGGCACAGCTTGGCAGTACGTCCTCAATGCCGTGGGCCATTACCTGGACTGGGTGCTGACCTCTGGCGGGGTGGAACAGCCCCCGCCCCGACTGATGCGTTCCATTGTTGAGTTGTCGGACGAGGCGGACCTACCGGCCCTGCTAGTGGAAGCCGCGGGACCTTTTCTCGATTCGGTCCGGCTGCTCGGACAACGAGTCGCTGAGCTGCACCTCGTTCTGGCGAGTGAAGAAGAGGACCCCGCCTTCCGCGGCGAACCGTACACGCCGTTGTATCAACGCTCGATTTACCAGTCCCTGCGGACGGAAGCACGGCGCCGACTCCAGGGGCTGCAACGCTTCCTGGCGAATACTGACAAGGAAAACAGCCTGCCGGAAGCGGATCGGCATCTCCTCCAAGAGGTGTTGCAATCGCAAAATGCCTTGCTGGCTCGCTTGCAACTGGTGGCGAGCACCCCATTACAGGTCCAGCGTTACCGCTGCCATGGCGATCTTCACCTGGGCCAGATTCTCGCCACGGGCAAGGATTTCGTGTTCGTCGATTTTGAAGGGGACCCACGGCGGACCATCAGCGATCGCCGCATCAAGCGCTCCCTGGTGCGGGATGTGGCTCGCATGCTCTATTCCTTCCATCAAGCGGTCCAGACCGCCCTCGTCGAGCATAACGGCGGCTCTTCCGGAGGACAAGCCACGGTCCGCCCCGACGATCGCCAACGCCTGGAACCCTGGTGCGACTACTGGCAGCAGTGGATGGCGGCCCTCTTCCTCCGCGCCTACCGGCAAACCGCTGGCGACGCCCCCTTCGTGCCTGCGAATCTGCTCCAATGGCGGGTCTTGCTCGAAGCTTTCTATCTGGACAATGCTTTGAATGAGCTGCAGCAGGCACTCGACGGCTGGGAAGGAGCGAAGCTGACCACCGCCTGCCACGGCTTGCTCTGCGTGTTGCGTTGGCCGGAACCTGGGAAGTGAATCTCCGGGAGCCACTACTCTTTGTTGTCGGCCTGCTTCACGAGCAGCCATTCTTCGGGGCGTTACTGTCACGGCGGAACGGCGGGGAGAGTGGAGTCTGGTTTTTCTGCACGAGGGCCCGCTCGTTCCAAAGGCGGACTGCCGTGAGGGTTCATGCCACAGCCCTCGGAGGAGGGCAGGACTGCCTCAGTCCGGGGCGGTACAGACTCTGCGGCACGCTGACGCGCCGTCAAGACCGCACGGGATAGGTCGGAGGGAGTGAACGGTTTGGGCAAGAAGACGGCATCGGTGAAAGTATCGAGCTGAACTTCCTCAGGAACATAGCCAGACATAAACACGATGGCCAAGCGGGGATAGCGGCAGAGCAAGCGTTCGGCCAATTCCTGGCCATCCATACCGGGCATGACCAAGTCGGTGACCAAAACGTCGAACCCCTTCTCGGTCTGCATTTCGATCTGGTGCAAGGCCGCCTCGCCATCGGGAGCTTCCAGCACTTCGTATCCCTGATTCTCCAGAGTCAGACGGGCAAGTTTGCGGAGCGAATCCTCATCTTCGACCAGGAGCAGCCGCCCACTTTGGCGGGGATGTTGGCGGACCAGGGCCGGCGGCAGCGGAGTACGGCTCTCCTGGACCGTCTGTCCTTTCGCCCAGGGTAAGGTCAGGGTAAACGTCGTTCCGCATCCTGGCGCGGTATCGACGTGAATCTGGCCGCCTAACCGCTGAACAATGCCAAAGGCGGTGGTCAGACCCAATCCTGTCCCTTTGTCCGGTCCTTTCGTCGTAAAGAATGGCTCAAAGATGCGTTCCTTGACGGCGTCGTCCATGCCGACTCCGGTGTCGCTGACGCGCAATTGGACCCAGCGCTGCGGCCCCTCGATGTCCGCGGATGGCAGCAAGCGCGTGCTCAGGGTCAGTACCCCTCCATCCGGCATGGCATCGCGGGCATTGACCGCCAGATTCATGATGACCTGTTCCAAGTGGCTATAGTCGGCCAAGACTGTCGCGGGTTCCGCCGACAAATCGACTACCAGCCGGATGCGCTCTCCCAAGAGGCGATCGAGCATGCTGGCCAGACCGCGAATGACACTGTTGACATCCACAATTTCCACTTGGCCGCTGGACTGGCGGCTGAACATGAGGAGCTGACGGACCAGGGCCGCGGCCCGATCGGCGGCCAGGCGCAAATCGTCCAGGTACTCCAGAGCCGCGTCCGCACTGTCGCCGAATTGCGAACGGAGCAGATCGGCGTTCCCGCGGATGATGGTCAGCAGATTGTTGAAGTCATGGGCGATCCCGCCGGCGAGCCGGCCGATTGCCTCCATCTTCTGGGCCTGGAGCAGTTGCTGTTCCAGACGCTTGCGTTCGGTGATGTCCTGATAGACGCCGATGACGCCGACGATCTGGCCGTGAGCGTCGCGCCAGGGCACTTTGCTGGTCAGCAGAGTGCGCAGGGTGCCATCGCGGCGCGTGAGGTTTTCCTCGACATGCATGAGCGGCTGGCCGGTACTCAGCACTTGCTGATCGCAGGAACGAAAGAAGTCCGCCTCGGAACGCGAAGCGGCGATCTGGTAGTCATCCTTGCCGATCAACTCGGCGGGGTCGCGGAAGCCGTGATCGTGGGCGACCTGTTCATTACAGCCCCGGTAGCGGAGCTGGCGGTCCTTCCAGAATACGCCGCAGGGAATGGCGGACAGGATGTTGCGGAGCAACTCCTCGCGTTCCCGCAGGGCCTGTTCGGCCTGACGGCGGCGGGTCACATCGCGGATGAGAGCCATGCGCAGGCGCCGGCCGTTGGACTCAATCCAGGCATAGCGCACTTCCGCCGGGAAGACGGTTCCGTCCTGGCGCCGGTAAAAGCACTCGCTGGTCAAGCTGTTGTCATCGGCGGCTTCTGAGCGTAAGCAGCCGATCTCCAGGTGGGAAAAATGGCGGCCGCGGAATTGTTCCCGGCTGTAGCCGAAGTTCTGGCAGGCGCGCGGGTTGGCATCCACAACCTGGCCTTGGCTATCGAGCAGGACGATCGCATCGGCAGCATGTTCAAACAGGCTGCGGAAGCGGGCCTCGCTTTCCCGCAATTCCTGCTCCATCTGCCGACGCTGCGTGGTGTCGCGAATGATAGCGACGGTGTGGGTGAACTCCCCCTGCTCATTGGCCACTGGCACAATTTGCCATTCCGTCCAGATGCGGCTGCCATCCTTACGGCGGCTGGGAACTTACAGGCGGGTCATTTCCGTTCCCCGCAGGGCGTGGCGCACCGCCTCCAGAGCCGTCGGTTCCTCTTCGTCAGCCAAAACGCTGGGACTCATCCCCACCGCTTCACTTTCCGCATAGCCCATCAAGCGATCAAAGGCAGGGTTGGAGTAGACGATGCGCAGGGGTGCTCCCGGCGTGCGCCCGCCTTCTGCGACCATGACACCATCGCATGAAGCGGCTAGAGAGTGGGCTAACAACCGCAGGCGGCGCAGATCGTCGGTTTGCACTTGGCGGACGCGCCGGCGCCACTCCCGCCACCCCAGCCGGACCAGGGCACCGCACAACCCCAACGCGATCAGGAAGAGCACCGCGTGCACCAGCCATCTTCCATCGCCGCGAAGATGGCGCGCAGCCAGCCACCACAACCCTACCACACCGATCGCACCACCCGCGACTCGCAGGAAGTCGCCTTCGCTTCCCCCGCGCCGCAAACCTTGCCGCAAGAGGAGGAAAGCGGACACTCCGCAGACCGCCACTATCCAGACAGAATCCATCCCCCCTCCCTGAACAACGTTAGCCCATCGCACCAGCAGATCCACTGTCCCGATGACATGCCACGGCATCGCCAATCGTGGAACAGGGCGGCATGGCAGGATTGCTTGACTTTTTGCCGTTAGCCTGACGTCACGGCCATCCCCAGGGACGGCGTATCCGTGACACTGCACAAGCATAGCACATCCCCAGCGAGCTGGTCTTCGCTCCGCCATATTTTCATGCGGGACCAGAAGATTAAAGGGAAAACCTTGCGGAACCCATTCCACTTAGGGAAAGGGGACGCCTTGGGGAGGAAAACCGGTCTGGAAAAGCCGGTCTGGGAAAACCGGCCCCTGAAGGCGATCCCGGCCCAACGCACGGGTTTTGGGCAGGCGCTGCTTTCCGGCACGAGCCAGCCGAGGGGAGATCAGCCGCCGCAGGAAGGGGAGGAATTGGGAGCGACAGCCTGGGCGAGCACTTGCAATTGCAGCACGCTCCGCTCCTGTTCCTTTTGCAGGTAAGCCCGCCCTTTTTTGACCTGGATATGGTCCCAGGGAAGCCGTTCGGTCAGAGGCCGGGGCCGCGAACGGTAGAATTCGACATCGATCCCCAAGTCGGCGAAGGTCTGGTGCCAGAGATGGGGGCGGAAGCATTCGCGCCAGCCATCGAAGCGGGCGCCCCGCTGCCAAGCCTTGTACAGGGCAGGAGCAATCCGGCGATCCCCCCGTGTGAGAATCCCTTCCAGCAGGCTGGTTTCGATGTCATGCTGCTTGATAGTGACAAAGCGATTGCGCTTGCGACGGCGGAGATACTCCCCGACCCAGAGAAAATACTCACGGGATTGCATCCCGTTCCATTGGTACGGCGTATGCGGTTTGGGAACGAAGTTCGACACGCTGGCCGTCACTTCCTTGTACCGGCCCGTTACTTCCTTGCCGATGGCACTGATGGTTTCCGCCAGTTCGACAATGCCGTGCAGGTCCACCGTCCTTTCCCCCGGCAAACCGCAGAGGAAGTAGAGCTTGACGTGTTGGATGCCTTCGCGGAAGGCCGCCCGACAGCCTTCGATCAGGTCTTCGTTCTTGATCTTCTTGCGGATTTGTTCCCGCATGTCATCGCGGGCCACTTCGGGAGCCAGAGTCAGGCCGGCCTGCCGCCACCCTTTCATCAGCCGAGGCACATGCCGCAGTTGGTGGTTGACCCGCAAACTGGGGAGCGACACATTGACGCCCAAGGGGGCGAAAACCTCGTGCATGCGCTGGACCAGTTCCTCGAAGTAGGGATAATCGCTGCTGGAAAGCGACAGGAGGCTGATCTCGTTGAGGCCGGTGTTGCGATAGCTTTCCAAGGCGGCCTGGACGATCGTTTCGACACTGCGCACCCGCAAGGGCCGCTTGATGACCGTCGATTGACAGAAGCGGCACTGGTGAGGGCATCCTCGCATGATCTCGATGGCAATGCGGTCGTGGGGCGTCTGGACGAAAGGTACCACCGGGCGAGTGGGCAAGGGAATGTCGTCCAGATCGCGGCTATTGACGAAGCTGACGATCTCCAGCGGCACATCGGAGCGGAGGCGGTGGAAGGCGGCGATCGTGCCGTCCGCATGGTAGTCAAATTCGTAGAAGGCGGGAACATAGACCCAATTAGCTTGGACAGCCAGGCTGGCCAACATCTCTAAGCGCCGGGCATGGGAAAGATCGCCGTCCCGCAGGGCCTGTTCCTTGAGCGTCATCCACTGGTCCATCACCCAGGGCAACGACTCCTCGCCATCGCCGATGACGAACAGGTCGATGAAGGGAGCGAGGACTTCCGGGTTCTGCGCGCCGGGTCCGCCGGCAATGATCAGCGGATCGCAAACACTCCGCTGCTCGCTGAAATGGGGGATGCCTCCCAGGTCCAACATCGTCAGGATGTTCGTGTAGCAAACCTCGTATTGGAGGCTGAAGCCGATGAGGTCGAATTCCCGCAGCGGCGTGAACGTCTCCAGCGAATAGAGAGGCAGCCGGTGGCGCCGCAACTCCGCCTCGAAGTCCACCCAGGGAGTGAAGACCCGCTCGCAGGCCCATTGCGGATCGTTGTTCATGATGGAATAAAGGACCTGCAAGCCATGATGGCTCATGCCGATGCTGTAGGCATCCGGGAAGGCCAAGCAGAGTTTGCCGCGGACCTGGCGGTGATCCTTGACCACGATGTTGCGCTCGCCGCCGATGTACTGGGCGGGGGTCTGCACACGGGTCAGGATCGCCGCTAGCGCATCACGCAAGGCAGTGTTGATCATATCCTTGGGCCACTCCTTTCTCCGACTCTTCCTCCCAGGCACGCCCCAGCTCACTGTAGGATACCGGGACGAGGACAGCCTATGCCGTCACGAGCATGCCTCCCGCATCTCCCCAGAAGATTATAACAATTCCCACCATGCAGGGATTGCAGCGGCAGGGACGCCTCCCACCTCTCTTTCATTCCAAACTCACAAGCGGAGGCAGCCCGACTCTATCCCGAACTCACGGACGGGTCACGAGCAGGACTGGGCACGGGGGTATCGAATGGCAGCATCCGCGAATAGGACGAAGAGATGGCATCCGAGGCGGCGGCTTCCTTGAATATGGCGGCGGCCTCTCCGACCGGCTAGGGGCGAAAATCCCGCCCCCTCTCGCCAGCGGCGGGTATACGGGTCATCAGAGGCCACGGGGTGTTCTAAGCCAGAATCTCCCGCACGACGTGGCCGTGGACATCGGTGAGACGGTAATCGCGCCCCTGGAAGCGGAACGTCAGGCGGGTATGGTCCAGACCCAGGCAGTGCAGCAGGGTAGCTTGCAGATCGTGGACGTGGACCTTATCGCGGGCGACACGGAATCCCAAATCATCACTGGCCCCGTGGACATAGCCGGCTTTGATCCCCCCGCCGCAGAGGAGCAGGGAGAAGCAATCGGGGTAGTGGTCCCGCCCCAGCAAGGCGCTTTGGGACGTGCGGCCTTCGCGGAACGGCGTCCGCCCGAATTCGCCACCCCAGATGACGAGGGTCTCGTCGAGCATGCCGCGGGCTTTGAGGTCGCGGATGAGGGCGGCCACCGCTTTGGCGGTGACGGTCCCCTTGCGGATCAAGCCGTCGCGGATTTCTTCGTTGGGATTGGTACCGTGGAAGTCCCAACCCCAATCGAAAAGCTGGATGAAGCGCACGCCCCGCTCTGCCAGGCGTCGCGCCAGCAGGCAGTTGTTGGCGAAGCTGCCCGATCCCGGCACCGCACCGTAGGCTTCCAGGACTTTGGCCGGCTCGCGCGAAATATCCATCGCTTCGGTCGCCGCCATTTGCATGCGAAAGGCCAGCTCATACTGGGCAATGCGGGTGGCCGTTTCCGGATGCCCCAGCTCTTCGTGCTGCAAGGCGTTGAGGTCCCGCAGGGCATCCAGGCCCAAGCGGCGCGTCTGCCGGTCCATGCCGGGCGGGTCGGAGAGATACAGCACCGGCTCCCCCTTGCTCCGGCATTGCACCCCCTGGAAGACACTGGGAAGAAAGCCGCTGCCCCAGCAGCCCTGCCCGCCGCTCGGTTGCGTCCCGCTGGAAATGAGGACCACGAACCCCGGCAGATTCTGGGACTCGCTCCCCAACCCATAGCAGACCCACGACCCGAAGCTGGGGCGACCCTGACGCGCGAAACCGGTGAAAAGCAATAGCTCCGCCGGAGCGTGATTGAACTCGTCCGTCGTCATCGAATTGATGACGGTCACTTCATCGGCGATCGCGTGCATCGGCCGAATGGCATCGGACATCCAGATGCCGGCCCGGCCCGCCCGCCGGAAGGTTTGCCGTGTCCCCAGCAGCTTGGGAATCCCGGAAGTGAAAGCGAAGCGCTTGCCGCGGATAAACTCCTCCGGGCAGTCCTTGCCGTCGTATTTGACCAACTCCGGCTTGTAGTCGAGCAGGTCCAGATGCGGCGGCGCACCGGACATGTGCAAGTAGATGACCCGTTTCGCTTTCGCCGGGAAATGCGGCGGCTTGGGGGAGAGAGGTTGCACTGCTGGCAGTGACGCTCCGCTCCCCACCGAGCGAGCGGTTTCCGCCGCGGCTCCCCAACTCCCGCTGATCTCCGCCAGGGCCAAAGCTCCCAATCCGAGCGAACCCTGGCCGAGAAAGTGGCGCCGCGTCACCCATTGCAAGCGTTCCCATCGCGGATGCATCGTCGCTTCTCCTTCAGGGGATATTGATCTTGCTGCTGGGATTCAGGCTCCTCCCAACTCGCCGGGCACATCTGAGCACATGCTCTGACACATCTCTGAGTCCATTCTCTTCAGGGGAACGATCCGCACTGTCTCTCGATGCTGTGCCGGCAACGCGTCCCAAGTCAACGCTTGAGGAACATCTCGTCGAGGTTGAGCAGGACGTTGGCCACGGTGGTCCAGGCAGCGGCTTCCACCGGATCGATCCCCGGCGGCAGAGGTCCCAAGGGGTCGGTGGCCAGCCGGGCAGCACGGGAGGGGTCTTTAGCAAAACCCTCACGGGCCTGCTGGTACAGCGTCACCAGGCGTTGCACTTCCGCATCCGTGGGCGGGCGAATGAGGCAGCGGCGGAAAGCATAAACCGCCTTCGCTTGGGGAGTAATCCCACCTTCCTGAATTGTCCGACGGGCCAGAGCTTGGGCCGCTTCGACATACACCGGATCATTCATAGTGACCAGCGCCTGCAACGGCGTATTTGTCTGTCCCCGGCGCACGGTGCAAACTTCCCGGTTGGGAGCATCGAACATCACCATGGACGGATAGGGATTGCTCCGCCTCCAGGTGGTGTATACCCCGCGGCGGTAGCGATCCTCTCCCGTGCTGGTTTCCCAATCGATACGTCCTCCGAAGGCAGCGGTAACGCCCAGGTTTGGCTGGGGCGGCTTGACCGACGGCCCGAACATCTTGGAGCTGAGCAGTCCTGCGGCAAAGAGGGCCTGATCCCGCACCATCTCCGCGGTCAGGCGCACCCGTGGTCCACGGGCGAGCAGGCGATTGTCCGGGTCCCGTTCATACAACTCCGGCGTCACCCGAACTGCCTGGCGATAGGTGCTGGAGGTCACCAGCAGCTTCAGGAAGCGCTTGATGTTCCAGTCCTTTTGCAACTCCAGGGCCAGCCAGTCCAGCAACTCCGGATGTACCGGCAATTCTCCCTGGATACCGAACTCCTCGCTGGTGCGGACAATCCCCACGCCAAAGATCTGCTCCCAGAACCGATTGGCGATGACGCGGGCCGTCAGGGGGTTGTCGGGGCTAAGGAGCCAGCGAGCGAAACCGAGGCGGTTTTTGGGCCACTGCGGGGAGAAGGGATGAAACACTGCCGGTGTCCCTTCGCTGACCGCTTCGCCGAGGTCCTGAAAATTACCTCGATGCTGGATGCGCGTGGTCCGCCGCCGGGAACCCTGCAACTCCTGGAGGATCGGCACCGTGGTCACCGGCCGGATTGCGTTGGCTTGCTTCTTGAGCGCTTCCAAGCGTTGCCGCTCGGCGGGAAGTTCGTCCGGCTTCTTCCCGCGCAACTGCTCCTCCAGCTTGCGGATCTGCTCCTGGAGGCTCCGCTTCTTCTGGAGCAACTCCTCAGTCCAGAACGGCAGAACTGGACTTTCGTCAGAACGGTCGGCATCAGCGGTGTTGTTGAAAAAGGCGAAAACCTGGAAGTATTCCTTTTGACTGATGGGGTCATACTTGTGCGTGTGGCATTGAGCGCAGCCGATGGACGTCGCCATCCAGACGGTGAAGGTCGTATTGACGCGATCCACCACGGCGACATTACGGAACTCTTCGTCGTTGGTCCCCCCTTCGTTGTTCGTCATCGTGTTGCGGTGGAAGGCGGTGGCCACCAGCATCTCCAGGGCCGGCGGAGGCAAGCGCCAGGCCTCGTCCAGATTCAGCGGCTGGCCTTTGGGAACATAACCTTCCTCTTCCAAAAGCAGGTCGCCGGCCAGTTGTTCCAGGGTGAAGCGGTCGAAGGGCTTGTTGGCGTTGAAACTGGCGATCACATAATCGCGGTATTTCCAGATGGTGCGGGGCGGATCATCGGCGTAACCGGCGCTGTCGGCGTAGCGGGCCAGGTCGAGCCAAAAGCGTGCCCAGTGTTCGCCATAGGCCGGCTTGGCCAGCAAGCGATCGACGTACCGCTCGTAAGCATCCGGGGCCGGATCACGCACGAAGGCCTCCGCCTCCTCCACACTCGGCGGCAGACCCGTCAGGTCCAGGGCCACCCGGCGGGCCAAGGCATAGCGGTCCGCCTCCGGCTGGGGAGTCAAACCTTCCTGTTGGAGGCGATACAGGATGAAGGCGTCAATCGGATTGCGAATCGGGAAGTGCGGCGGGGCTTGGACAGCGGGAAGGGGCGGCAGGACCGGCTTGCGATAGGCCCAATGCGGAGCGTAAGGGGCGCCTTGAGCAATCCACTGCCGCAAGATGTCGATCTCGCGCGGGCTGAGGCGCCGGCCCGTTTTGACCGGCGGCATCACCTCGTCCCCCTCCGAGCTGCTCACCCGCCGTAACAACTCGCTCTCCTGAGGCTTGCCCGGACTGAGCACCGCAACGGCTTCGTCCCGCAGGTCTAGCCGCAACCCGCCCTTGCGTGTCTTGTCGTCGGGACCATGACAGGCAAAACAGTTATTTGACAGAATGGGACGGACATCACGGATGTAATCCACCGCCGCCCCTCCAGAAGTCCGGCCCGCGGCGGATGCGGAAGAGGCAGGCGGATCACCGCCGGCTCGGCCAAGACCGCCTCCTGCCGCCAGGAGCCAACTGACCGCCGCAAGCACAACGCCATTCCTGAACCTGCGATTGACCGGAAGCCGTCGGGCTGTCATAGCTGCCTCGCTTTGAGTCGATCCGCGACTTCGATGATCCCGTCGCGGTCTTACCAGTGTGTCGAGGATACGCTGATTGCGATACTAGGGGGGAACATAAATGGCCGGCTCTGAGGCAACCGTGCCGGATCCGAGAGCCTTTGCCGTTCGGCGGATACTGTATATATAGCCGATGCCGTTGCTTCCTGGAAGCCGGAGGAATGGAAAACGCGAACCGCGGAATCACTCCGCCTCTCGCTGCGCCTTCTAGCGCGGTATGAGGCCGGAACATTCTGGCCAGCCCCTCGCTTGCGGAATGAAAGGTTGAGGATGGGTCAAGGTAAAGGAGAAGGGAAAGGAGTTGCGAGAAAAATACCCGCGTGTGTGAAAAGGAAAGAGAAGCCATGAGGAGAAGGAGACGAGTTTTTTCCAGGGTTCCAGGAAAATGTGCTTGACGCAGGCCGAGATGAGGGATAAGATTGGAACAAGGAAAGTCGCCCACAAACACATTCTGGCGTTGTCCCCCTGTGGGAGTAACGCATCTTGACTTCCCCACCGCAGTTGTGGCAAAGTGGCGTGCAGGACGAGGAGTGATGGGAAAAGGCCCTGTTCCGTTTGGCCTGAGCAGGTCCGCCCAACTCACGACGGTGAGGCAGGAGTCACACAAGTAGCCGTTCCGGGGCGGTTCCTCGGAAGCCCAAGACCGTGAGAACAGAGAGATCGCGTGACAAGCAACGTCGGACTCGGGGGCGGTTCCCCGAGCCTCCCTGTGGGGGAAGGGAAGGGAGAAGTCCCCCGTCCAGAGTGATGATGGACCGGTGTCCGTCATCATAACCAATCCCTGGATGATAGGTCTTTTGGTACCCCAACCTGAATGAGGAGTCTGATCATGCCCGACGCCAAAGGCGTCGAAGGGACGCCACCGCGCCCCTCTCTTTTGCGTGCTGCTGCTGCACGGCGTTTAGTTCGGAAGACGGCCGCTGCGGGCGAGTCCGCCCCGGCGGGGAGCACTCCAGCGCCGGCCCCGCCGCCTCCGACCCCGGCTGCCTTGGGAGCGCCTGCCACTCCGGCAACCGAAGCACGGACGGAGTCGGCGGCTGAGGCCCGCCCCACCAGCGACGCCCGCATTCCGGCGGAACCCCGTTCCCTGGAGCGGCCCGTCCGCGCCCCTTCCGGAGTGCCCTGCCGCCTGGATGACCTCTACCGCATGCCCATGCCCCAACTGTTCAAACTGGCGGAAAAAGAGGGCATCCACGAGCACTCCGGTATGAACCGGGCGCAGCTCATCGTCGCCATCGTCCGCCGGCAGATCGAACGAGGCGAGATCGTCCGCGGTTCCGGCACCTTGGAAGTCCTCCCGGACGGCTATGGCTTCCTCCGCTCTCAAGCCCACAACTACCTCGCCAGCCCGGAGGACATCTACGTTTCCCCCTCGCAGATCCGCCGCATGAGCCTGCGCACCGGCCTGGTCGTCGAAGGGCCGATCCGCCTGCCCATCGAAAACCAGGACAACTTCGCCATCATGCAGATCGAGCGGGTCAATGGTCGCAACCCCGATGAGATCGCCACCCTCACCAACTTTGAGGACCTCACCCCCCTCCACCCCAACCAGCGCCTGCGGCTGGAAACCACGCCCGACGAGCTGTCCATGCGCATCGTGGACCTCATCACCCCGATCGGCAAAGGACAGCGCGGCCTGATCGTGGCTCCGCCCCGCACCGGCAAAACCATCCTGCTCTCCAAGATGGCCAATGCCATCCTGAAAAATCACCCCGAATGCTACGTCTTCGTCCTGCTCGTGGATGAGCGGCCGGAGGAAGTCACCGAAATGCAACGCATGGTGCAAGGCACTAATGCGGAGGTGGTGGCCAGCACCTTCGACGAACCCGCCGAAGAACATATCCACGTCTCGGAAATCGTCCTCGAAAAAGCCAAGCGCATGGTGGAAATGAAGCAGGACGTCGTCATCCTGCTCGACTCGATCACCCGCTTGGCCCGTGCCCACAACACGGAAGCCGGACCCGGAGGCAAACTCCTCTCCGGCGGTCTGGACTCCAACGCCATGCAGAAGCCGAAACGCTTCTTCGGTGCCGCTCGCAACATCGAAGAAGGCGGCAGCCTGACCATTCTGGCCACCGCCCTCATCGACACCGGCTCCCGCATGGATGAAGTCATCTTCGAGGAGTTCAAAGGAACCGGAAACATGGAGTTGCACCTGGACCGCCGCCTCGTGGAAAAACGGGTCTATCCCGCCATCGATGTCAATCGGTCCGGCACCCGCAAGGAAGAACTCCTCCTCCACCCCGACGAACTGGAGAAAATCCGCATCCTCCGCCGCGTCCTTGCTGACATGCACCCCGTGGAGGCTATGGAACTCCTTGTCAACCGGGCCAAGAAAACCAAGTCTAACGCCGAGTTCCTTCTCTCGATGAATCTCGGCTGACCGGCCTGCTTCCGCCTCCACCGGTCGCCGGAGAACTGACCTTGGCTCCGGTGGCAATCGCTGTCTCCTCGCAGTCCCCCGTAGTAGTTGACGCTTCCGGCCGGCTCAGGGAACGCAACCCGACCGGCCCTATCGTCCATCTCCGTCCTATCGTTCGGGAAAAATCAGAACGGCCCCAGATCAGAGAGAGGAGGACGGGAAAAAGAAATGGCCCGGTGCAAAGGGCACCGAGCCGAAGGGGGACTAACCTATGCGCGTTTCAGGATGGCCTGATCCGAGGCGCCTCCCCTAGTTTCCTCCCTTCCCCTTCTTGCCGAAGGCGGGGAGCGTCACTTCGGTGATCGTCCCATCCTTGACCGTGACATCCAGCTTCGGGCCGCCCGCTTTTCCTTTGCCGGCCAGCTTCAAACGGCCTTCCAGGATTTTGAACGACCCCTCCTTGGTGTTTCCTTCTTTGTCCTTGAGGATCACCTTGACGTTCTCGGCGATCTTGTAGGTCACCTCCTTGTCCCCTTCCTTGACGACCACTTCCTTGGTTTCGGCATTGTAGCGGAGGACGATGACATCCACCGCATACGCCAGACCCGCCATCAGAAACACGCTCGCCGTCGCCAGAAACAACTTACGCATAGCCGCAAACTCCTTGGACAGGGGGGGGGCAGACAAACCGGAGGCGGAAACCTAACCGTCTCCGGGGTGGTCAATTTCTGACCTGCCGTGTTATCTAACCCGATCCGATGGCAGTGGAAACGGGTGAGTTGCTGTCTTCATCATTTTTTCATCATTGGGGGAACCTCGGAGACGGAGGTGATCGCCTCGGAGGCGGAGACGCTCGTGGCCGCGGCTGGAACGGATTGAGGCCGGAGCCAACCCGACGTCCGCAGGGGGGCTTCCCATTCCGTGCCGCGAGCCAGCAGGAGCACGAGCGGAGTCGTCAAAAGGGTCATGATCTCCGCCATGAGCACGAGGAGTGCGAAGAGACCGGGGGAGAGCGCCCCGACATCCCGCCCCATGCTGGCGACAACCAGTCCCATCAGGCCGCGGGTATTCATCAGCGACCCCATGAGGGCGGCTTCACGCCAGGATAAGCCCTGCCAGCGAGCGGCCAAGGTACAGGGAACCCACTTGACCAGGGCGGCGGCGGCCAACACTCCCAGGCACACCGGCCCACTCCAGACATCCAGCATCACGAAAACATCGGTTCGCAGCCCCGCATAAGCGAAAAAGATCGGCAGGAAAAAGCCTTGCGTCAGGGTGCGCAAACGGGCAGCGGCTTCCGCTGGGAAGCCGGGCACGCCGGCCAAAGCCACCCCCAGCGCAAACGCCCCAAACCAAGCATGGATGCCCATCCCACTCGCAGTGTAAGCGCTCAGCAACAGTAGAAGCAGCAGTACGGTCCAAACTGGCAGACTCAGCCGCCCTTCGCCGCGCTGCAACGCCCGACGCAGATATTTCCCTCCCCACGGACGAATGACGAACGCCATCACCAAGACGAAGGTTGCCAGGAATAGGAGCGATTGCCCGAAACCCATCCCGACTTCGCGGCGGTTGACCCAAGCCGTGATGCCCGCCAGGAGGCACCACATGGCTCCATCGGTGATCGCCGCGGACGCCAGCGCCAGGCGAGCTAGATGGGTCCCCAAAACCCCCAAGTCGATCAGTATGCGGGCGAGCACGGGCAGGGCGGTGATGGCAAATGCCGCCGCCACAAAGAGCACGGCGGGTGAAAGAAGCCCCTCTTCACCGATTGCCCCTTCTTCCCAAGCCAGGCCATAACCCACGGGAAGGCCCACCAACAGTGGTAGCAGAAGTCCGACCCCGGCAATGGCCACCGGCTGGCCCCAACCCCGGCGGAAATACCGGCCATCTACCTCTAAACCCACCAGAAACAGCAGAAAGATCAAACCCAAATGGGCGGTGAAGCCCAACACCTGCTCCACCAGTAGGGCCGATTGCTCCGGCGTCATCCCCGCCAAAGGGGGGCGAAACAAGGCGGCGAACAACTCCGGCTGCCAGCGTCCCAAAAGCGACGGACCCAAGGCCAAACCCGCCAGGAATTCCCCCACAACCGCGGGTTGCCCCAGCCGCCGTACCACCACCGCCGCTGCACGAGCTGCTACCAGAATCACCACAATCTGGAGCAGAACGGCCCGAACCAAGACTTCCCCATCCCCCACGGCGAACAGAGCCGCACCTCCCATCGAACCTCTCTCCCCTCCTGATTCCCGGACGATCAAACCCCTCAGAAACCTTATTCTCCAACAGACTGTAAGCCATCCCTAGAGAGCATCCCTGCCCCTGCCCAACGTTTCCCATCCCAACACGCTTCCAAACTTGTTTACCACTTCGGCACGACTGGCATTACGATCCCCAGCCCCTGTTCGATCTCCAGCCAGCGACACTATCCCTTCCTGGAGTCCGGAATCCCACCTTGCCTGGAGTAAGCCCCGAAGGAAATCCCTCCGTAAAAACCAGCTCATCCCGACCAGGGAATAGCCTTATCCCGGTGATGAGGGGACGAGATAGGCGCCGCCGTCATCGCACTGCCAGCAATAACGTCGGGGAATCAACAGGAAGGGACAGGCCTCTCCTCCGCCATCAGACACGTTTCCTCTTCCCCAAGGGAAAGAGGTACGGCATGAGGCATGGTGAACGCAGAATCTTGCGAGAAGGATTGTCCTGCGCAGTGCCATGCGTCGGAGATGGCTCACCGCCGGTGTCTTGAGGGGTCTTTGGATGATGCACGCTTCGCGGAGGCTTTCGAAGATTCATAAACCTGCTGCAAGTCTTCGAGATTGGCCTGACAGTAGGGACAACCGATGACCTCCAGATGGAAGCGGACATAATCGAGCAGCCGGGGGTCTCCTGTGTTTAGCAGGTAGCTACTTAAAACATCACGATCTGGGCAACTGACGCGGTAGCGCCGCCAGATGGCTCCCACGGTGTGCTCGCCGTTGTCCCGCCGCTGCATAATCTGCTGTAACTGCTGCCGCAAGCTCTCGGATTCCCGCAAAGCATTCTCCACCAGAATCATGTCCTTTTGGGGAAGTGCTTCGTCCAGATAGTCCCACAACATTTGCAAGGTGATATTCGGTGTCGTCCCACCTTGGGGGGAATCTGGCACGGGAGTGGAGGACATCATCCGCTTTCCCTCGTGGATGCCACAGCCATAGAGACCGGCGTAGCGTAGTTGATCCCAATATAATCCAACGACCAATTCCAGGGAATGGAAAGACTGCTTCAGAACGTCCGGTTCCCTCTCGGTTGAAATGATCGTCCTATCTGCTGGGGATGACAGCCTTGCGCGGTGGGAATGACAGCCCGCTCTGCCGCCGAGGAGCAAGGCCCTGGGCACTTCTAGGACCGGCGGTTGCATGGGAAAGGAAGAGGCGGCGGTTTCCTGGTTCGGAGGTCCCGGCCAGGTTCAGAGGATGTATTTGCTCAGGTCTTCTCGCTGGAGGATGTCAGCGAGGCGGCGGTGGACGAAGGCGGCGTCGATCACCACCTGTTTATCCGGCAGGTCGGGCGCTTCAAAGCTGATGTCTTCGACGACTTTTTCGAGCACGGTGTGGAGCCGCCGGGCACCGATATTCTGGTGGGTCCGGTTGACCTGATAAGCGATGTCGGCCAAGGCTTCAATGCCGTCCGGGGTGAAGGTCAGGTCCACGCCCTCGGTGCGGAGCAACTCAGCATACTGGCGGGTCAGGGCATGCTTCGGTTCGGTCAGGATGCGGACAAAGTCCTCCCGGCTCAGATCGCTCAATTCGACTCGGATGGGAAAGCGGCCTTGCAACTCCGGCATCAGATCGGAAGGTTTGGCCGTGTGGAAGGCCCCCGCGGCGACGAACAGGATATGGTCGGTGCGGATAGGACCATATTTGCTGTTGACTGTGGTGCCTTCGACGATCGGCAAGAGGTCTCGCTGGACTCCCTGGCGGGACACATCCGGCCCATGACTGCTTTGCGGACCGCAAATCTTGTCGATCTCGTCCAGAAAGACGATGCCGTGATTTTCGACGAGTTCCACGGTGCGTTCCGCGAGGGCGGCCCGATCAATGAGGGCTTCGGTTTCCTGTTCCAGGAGCACTTTGCGGGCCTCGCGGATCGGCATATCTTGGCTCACGGTATTGCGGGGCAGGACCTGCTCGAAGAGGTGGCGCAGGTCCGAGTCGAGATTGTCGATTCCCACGGCGGCGAAGATGGGCATCTCGGCTTTCTTGGGCACTTCTACCGTGACGATCCGATCCTCCAGCAAGCCGGCATCCAATTGGGCCGCCAGTTTTTCTCGGCTGCGGCTGATGCGCCGGCGCGGGGTAGTCTCCTCTGCTTCCTCCGGGTATTCCTCGCGGCGGCTGCTGGGCAGAAGCAGGTCCAAGAGTTTTTCGCGGACGCGCTTCTGAGCCTGTTCGCGTACCTGAGCATGCATCTGCTGCCGGACGATCACCGCACCTGCCTCGGCCAGGTCCCGGATGATGCTTTCCACGTCCCGCCCCACATATCCCACTTCGGTGAAGCGGGTGGCTTCCACTTTGACAAAGGGCGCTCCCACCAGTTGCGCCAGGCGGCGGGCGATCTCCGTCTTACCCACCCCGGTCGGACC
Organism: Thermogemmata fonticola; assembly: GCF_013694095.1. Lineage (NCBI taxonomy): Bacteria > Pseudomonadati > Planctomycetota > Planctomycetia > Gemmatales > Gemmataceae > Thermogemmata > Thermogemmata fonticola. The sequence goes on from NZ_JACEFB010000008.1 coordinate 176,201, forward strand.
GATGAGGATGATGTTTTTGGGAGTCACATCCTTGCGCAGGTCCGGCGGCAGTTGCTGCCGACGCCAGCGATTGCGAATGGCAATGGCGACCGCCCGCTTGGCAGCGTGCTGCCCGACAATGTACTTGTCCAACTCCGTGACGATCTGCCGGGGTGTCCAGGCCGGCGGCGCGAGCATTTCCCCTGCCTCGGTCTTACCAGAAGCAGGGAGATCAGCAGCAGACGGGGAAGAACTCAAAGTCGACATATCGATTTCCCTGGGCCATGCACGTGTGAAACGAATTCCCGATGGCAAGCACCTGTCAGGATCAAAGAGGCCGCGGCGGCTTTCTCTTCCTGATCCCCTGCGAGCGCTCGACCCTCCTCGATCCAAGCGCCGGGGAGCTGTCAGGTCAATTCCGCGACTTCGATCTGGCGGTTTGTATAGATACACAAATCGGCGGCAATTTCCAAGGAGCGGCGGACGATATCCACCGGCGGCAAGGAGGTATGGGCCAGCAAGGCGCGGGCGGCGGCCAGAGCATAGGGACCGCCGGAACCAATGGCCAAAACGTGGTCCGAGGGTTGGATCACATCGCCGGTGCCGCTGATCAGGAGCAGGTGCTCGCGGTCCATGACGATGAGCATCGCCTCCAGTCGGCGGAGGATGCGATCGGTCCGCCAATCGCGGGCCAGCTCCGTGGCCGCCCGCGGCACAGACCCCTGATGATCGCGCAGCTTGCTTTCAAAGCGTTCGAGGAGGGCGAATGCATCAGCCGCCGCGCCCGCGAAGCCGGCCAGCACCTTCCCGTCGTAAAGCCGTCGGACCTTCCGGGCATCCGCCTTCATCACCACATTCCCCAGCGTGACCTGCCCATCTCCCCCCAGCGCGGCACCCTGAGCTGTGCGCACCGCGAGGATGGTCGTCCCATGAAACCGCGGACTCCTCGATCTCCTCGCCCTCATGGCTTGTGTCCTTTCAACACGATCGATGAAACACTCCCAGCATGGCGACCCTGGACCGTTGATCGAGAGAACACTCCTCGCGTAGCGACCCCTTAGATTGTTCCTTCCGCAAGACCCGCCATGCGGATGCGTAACTGATCCTATTCCTCCCGTATCACCAGCTCCGGGGTACGCCCAGTTGACCCAGTTGCGGCTTTCGGAGTTCCCCGAAGTTATGTTACCAGAAACCACCCTAGAGAGATGACACCTTCAAGGCTCTTTCTCGCTGGCTCTGGCTCGTTTTCTTCCCTCTCCGCCTCAGACACAACCCCGGCCTCCAGACCAGGACAAGTCCACACGAGGAACAACGCCTGGAGGAAGCGGAAGGGAAGAACCAGGGAGTCGATCCAACATCAGGTAGGCTGCAATCTGGCCGCATCGAGAAAGGACGAGCCGCTGAAAGCTGCTGAACCGACGCCCTCCTCTCAGTTATCGGGCCGTTGTGAGACAGGGGGTGCGGAGTTAATCTGCTTCCCTTTTGAATTGCTCCAGCTTGCCTGGCCCAGGCGCAGGAGAAATTCGCCCAAGGAGGTATCCCGGTAATGCATCCAGCGCTGGCAGGAGTGTCGATAGACCGGTTGGCGGACTTGGACCAGGCTCGCGGTGCGGACGGGACGTTGATTGTCGTGGAAAGCCAAGCATTGGGGATGCCAATCGAGGCCGAGAAATCGAGCAGCCGTCGGGTAGCGCTTTCCAGGTCCTCTACCACCGCTTCGTAGTCGATTTCGAGAAGGGGGACGGGGAGCACGGCCCGCCAATGGTCCATAAGCCGGTGATGATCGCGAATGCGGGCGGCGATGTCCTCCAGATCGCACGCCCAGCGGATTTGCTTGAAATTGGTCAGCCAGCAGGAGAGGGCCACATCGCGGTCATCGCGGCGGACGTGGATAAAGCGGGCCTTGGGAAAGAGGGTGGCCAGCCAGCCGAGCCAGAGATAGTTGTCGGGCATTTTATCCACGAGGCGTTCCGCCGAAGGATGCAAGCGGCGCAAGCGGGCCAGATGCTCCTTAGCAGCCTGCAAGGCCGCAGCCCGTGTCAGATGGGGCAGGCCCATGAGCGGGGCTTCCGACCGCCCCAGCCACTGCGGCAGCAGGTCGATGACTTCCTTGGTAATCGTCAATTCCCCCCCGCCGTAGACCTGCGGATGGCTCGCCAGAATCTGCTCGATGAGTGTCGTGCCGGAGCGGGGCAGCCCGATGATGAAGACAGGCACGGGCGTCTCCAATCCCCATCCTTGAGTGCAGGCGAACCATTCGGGGGAAAAACAACGGATCAGGAAATCGACGAAGGCGGAATGTTCTTCCCGCTGATAGGTTTTTCCTTGGCGCGTCCAGACGAGTCGGCGGCAGGCATTGCCCCGCGCTGCATGCTCCGCCGCCCGGACATATTCCCCGCGTGCATCGTACACGTGGGCCAGGCCATGATGGAGCAAAGCGCGCCGCCAGTCCGAAAGGTGTTCGCGGGCCAAGAGGGCTTCCATAGCCGCCACATCTTCCGGCGGGAGGCGATCCCGTAATAGCGTGGCCAGGACGCTCCAGGCACCGGCATGTTCCGGATCGTGCTGAAGGGCGGCGCGGTAGTCGGCCCGTGCTCGTTCGAGTTGGCCCAACTCGGCGTACGCCGCCGCCCGGCTGACCAGCGTTTCGGCGTCAGTAGGCCGCAACCGCAAGGCGGCATCGAAATGCTCCAGCGCGTCGGCGAAATCGCCTTGTTCCAGGAGCACAGACCCCAAACCCTGCAAGGCTTCGACATGGTCCGGTTTGAGGGCCAGGGCTTTGCGATAATGCTCGGCAGCAGCGGCGTAGTTCTCCTGTTCCGCCAGGGCGCTCGCCCAGAAGGTCTCAAAGCGGGGGGAGGTGGGGTCCAACTCCACAGCGCGGGCATAACAGGCGATGGCCTGGGCCAGATGGCCTTGCTGTTGCAGGGCCTGGCCGAGATTGCCGTGAATCATAGCCACATCCGGCCGCAGAGCCAGGGCCTGGCGGTAGCAGTGGATTGCTTCCTCCAGCTTATCCTGGGCACGCAGGGCATTGCCGAGGTTGCTCCACGCTTCGGCCAGTTGGGGGTTGGCCTCCACCGCCTGGCGGAGATAGTGTTCCGCCTCCTCTTTGGCTCCCGCCTCCAGCAAGGCCTGGCCAAGATTGCTCAGGGCCAAGGGCAGGCGCGGGTCCGCCTCCACCGCCCGGCGGAAGGCCTCCAGGGCTTCTGGGGTACGCCCTTGTTCGCGCAGCACCGTGCCCAGATTGTTCCAGGCCAGGGCGAAGTCCGGCCGCACTTCCAGAGCGCGGCGGAAGGCCGCTTCCGCTTCGGTCCTGTTGCCCGCGGCTTGCCAGGCTAAGCCAAGATGGTTGTACCCTTCCGCCAGGGTGGGATCGAGATGCACCGCCCGCTGGGCTGCTTGCAATGCTGTGGTCAGATCGCCGCCGAGACGCGCTGCTTCCGACCAGTTGCTGAACACAACGGCCGATTGGGGCCGGCATTCGGCAGCGCGGGCCAGCCAGCGCATGGCTTGGCTGTAATCCCCCCGCTGATAGGCCAGCACGCCTAAGAGATGCAGAGCCTCCCCCTGCGCCGGCTCCTCGTCTAGGATGCGCCGGTAGAGCAGCTCCGCTTCATCCCACTGTCCTTGACGATGCAATGTCAGGGCACGATCCAGCAGTGTGTTCATCCTGATCTCACACCCCGGCGACGGAAATGCCATTGAGGACGAGAACGAAGGTATTGAACCCATCCTGCAGCGTGCCCGTCAAGGGATCGAGGATGCGGAGCTGTAAGCCGGGGCTAGCCGTCTGGATTCCGAGCAACAGGCGGTCATGGCCATCGAGGTTGACATCCACGCTGCCCACGCCGAAGGTTTGCACCCCCGTGGCAGCGGTGTAGCTAGCGATGACTGTACCGGCCGAATCATAGACCCGGACCTGGACGGTGTTCCCCACCTGGTAAGCCGCGCCGAACTCCTTGATCCCGTTGCCATCCGTGTCCACCGTGAAGACCTGCGTCGCTTGCGGCGGCGTGGTGAAGGGGACCAGGGTCGAGCCAAACTGGACAAGGTTCCCCGCGACGAACTGGTACACTTTGATCCGGCCCGCTCCGGAACCTCGGCCGACCACGATCTCGGCGGCGGCACTTCCGGTGATATTTCCCGCTGCGACGGTCACGCCTCCTGCATAATTATTCCCAAACGGGCGGATGATGGGAGCCAATAGAGCACCGGTGCGATCATACACTCCGACACGGGCTACGGCTCCCGGAAGGATCACCGGCGGTCCACTGGGGCTGCCCGTTGTGTTGCGGCCGATCGTCGCACCGGGCAAGGTCGAACCGGCTGTAGTGCCCACGATGATGTCCGCGAAACCGTCATTGTTGACGTCACCCGCCGCCACCGTCAGGCCCCCTTTGTAGCTGCCCAGGACCTTGATGTTGGCAATCGCAGGATTGGTCAAGCCCGTGGCTGGCGTGAGGAAGGTCGGCCAGGTACTGGGATCATTGAAATTGACCCCTGGCGTGATGACCGCCCCGCCGTCATAGACCCGGACACGGCCGTTGAAGGGACCCCGTGTCGCCACGATGACATCCTTGAGACCGTCCCCATTCACATCCGCCACCGCCACGCTGTAAACTCCGCGGTAGCCAGCTCCAAACGGCCGGAAATACTGGAGCACCGTACGCGTGCTGGGATTAATGATCCGGACAAACCCATTACCTGTGGAGGTCACCACAAACGGGACAGGAAGCAGTCCGCCCGGACTGGCCCCTTCGATCGCCCCAATGTCCGGCGCACCTCCAAAGGCCCGCGGGAAGCCGACACCCCGTTGATCCGTCCCTAGACTATCGGGGTTGGAACCCGCATTGTAGGCCACACTGCTGCCGAGGAAGGGATAGTATTTCGTACCATTGCTCGCTGTGGTCAAGGTCGCCCCTTGATTGATGGCCAGACTGCTGACTCCCACAATGTTGAAATTCACGCCATTGATGAAGGGGTGTCCCGCGTTCGTCTGGATCAGGTTGTGATTGCCAGCAATAGCCACACCAGCGTGGGTCAGATCGGCCTGTGGCGTCAGTGTGCTGCTGTTATTGGAGATCAAGGTGCTGATCAGTTGCAGGTCGCCGGCGTTGTAGATGCCGCCGCCTTCATCGAAGGCGATGTTGAAGGAAACCGTGGTATTGTGGACGTCGGCCACCGCCGTGGAGGCGATGTAAACTCCGCCGCCGTGAGAGGCGCCGACGATGGTGCTGGAGGAACCGCCAGCCCGTGCGACGTTGCCCCCCACGGTCGAGTTGGACAGGAGGGTATAGTCATTGGCCAGGTACACGCCGCCGCCGAGGACATCACCGCCTGTTCCCGGCAATCCTCCGCCCGTACCGCCGGTGCCACCGGCTCCGCCGCCGTTGAAGGCCAGGGTGTTCTGAGTAATGCTACTGCTGCGGATCAGGACATTGGCGGTACCCGCTGCGACGTAGAGGCCGCCGCCAGCTCGCACTCCACCAGCGCCGCCGTTGCCACCGATTCCTCCTGTCCCCGCTCCTGGGGCCCCGCCGCCTCCCCCAGCTCCCGAGCCAGCACTATTGCCGGCGCTGTTTCCCTCAATGCTGACGGTCTGCAAGGTGATGTCCCCGTCGAGGGTATACAATCCGCCGCCCTGGGCATTCCCGCCGCTGCCGCCCTGGCCGCCATTGCCCGGATTGGTCGTTGCTCCACCGGCTCCGCCGACTCCACCCGCTCCACCATTGCCGGAGTTCACGGCGTTGCTCCGGAGGGTCGCGGATTGAATGAGCAGGGTTCCGCCTTCAAAGTACACGCCGCCGCCTTGGCCATCGCCCCCTGCTCCGCCCGCTCCGCCGTTGCCGGAGTTCGAACCAGCGGTGCCCCCGGCGCTGCCGTTCCCGCCGTTGCCGCCTGTAGCGGTGTTATTCTGAATCAAAGCCTGACCGGTGATGGTTTGAGTAACCGCAGACGAGCTGAGGAAAACTCCTCCGCCAGCCGCCCAGCCACCGCCGCCGCCATCCCCACCTATCCCACCGAAACTGAGAGGACCAGAGGCCGTTCCTCCGGTGCCGCCATTGCCTCCCGTACCAGCGGTTGCCCTGTTGTTTTCAACCCGACTGCTGCCTTGCAGGACCAGAGACACTCCGCCGTCCAAGTAAAGGCCAGCGCCCAAAGCCCATCCACCCGTTCCTCCTGCACCTCCCGCGCCCCCATTAGCATTAGCGACCGTGCCGTTGCCTCCCGCTCCGCCATTCCCGCCATTGCCGGCTTGCACCTGGTTGTCGCTGATGACGGCGCTGCGGTCGAGCGTCATCGTTACCGATCCAGCCGCCACGTAGATGCCGCCGCCGTAGGCATGGCCGCCATCGCCCCCAGCACCACCGGTCCCAGCGGTGAGGCCGCTCGTTGCCGCCGTGGAACCAACGGCCCCATTCCCGCCACTGCCAGCGCGAGCCGTGTTGTTGTTGATGCGCGAGGAACGATCCACGGTCACGCTGCCATTGCCAGCGTAGATACCCCCTCCGAAGGCATCGCCTCCCGCGCCGCCTGATCCGCCGGTCCCTGTCGCATTGCCGCCGCGTCCCGCTTCCGCCAGGTTGTTGTTCACCCCCGAGTTGTCATCCACCGTTACGTTGCCGGCGCCAACATAAATACCGCCGCCGCGGGCCTCACCCCCCGCCGGACCATTCGGACCATTGGGGCTGTCCTGGCCGATAGCTTGATTGTCGATCACAAACGAACGGGCACGGACAGTCACATCCCCTGCGCTGACGTAGATGCCCCCGCCGTAGGCGTTGCTGCCGGAGGCGCTCAGTCCGCCGCTTCCCCCACCGGCTGCCCCGGTATTGCCCGTCGCCACGTTGCTTTGCACATACCCGCCGTTGTCGATCAATACATCCCCGTTGCTCACATAGATTCCGCCGCCGCGAGCATCGCCCGAAAAGCCAGCATTACTTCCTGTTCCGCCAATGCCACCCCGATCGGCAAACGCTATGTTGCTCACAATCCGCGAAGTAATGCCGATCAAAGTGCTAGTGCTGCCAACCACCGTGACATTCCCTGTGCCGACATACACGCCGCCGCCGTAGGCAACTCCGCCGATTCCTCCGGCCCCACCCGTTGCACCCGTTCCGCCCGGATTCCCTCCATTGCCCCCCGGTCCAGCATTGGCTTCGTTGTTCCGCACAATCGTATTGTTCCGGATCGTCACACTCCCCGCCGGCACATATAGTCCGCCGCCATAAGCACTCCCGCCATTGCCACCGGCACCACCATCACCCGATGATCCCCCACTGCCGGCGTTTCCGTTTCCGCCGCGGCCGCCAGAGCCGCCACGAGCGGCATTGCTCACGACCAAAGCGGAGCTTTCCAGCAAAATACTACCACTGGCGGTAAAGAGGCCGCCGCCCCGGGCCACGCCGGCATTTCCCCCCGCTCCACCCGCCCCGCCAGTACCCGAAGATGCTCCTCCTGCATTCCCGCCAGCTCCACCATTTCCCGCGGAGGCGACGTTAGTATTCGCATAAGCCGTTCCGCTCAAGGTAATGTCGCCGCTCGCCCAAATGGCACCGCCTCCGGCATTTCCTCCGATTCCGCCTACCCCACCGGCTCCGCCAGCTCCCAGCAGCGTGCCGCCGCCATTGCCGCCGTTGCCACCCGCTGCCGCAAAGGCACCATTGTTCTCCACCGAGGAAAACGACTCCACCCGCACACTTCCCGCTGCCGCATAAATCCCACCACCGGCTGCGGAACCGCCGTTGCCTCCCGCCCCCCCGTGGCCGCCACTTCCTGGAACTGAGACACTTCCCCCCGCTCCGCCATTCCCTCCCAGCCCCGCCGTCGCGGCATTGCTCAAGACCAAAGAAAATTGCCGGACAATGACATCCCCGGAAGCCGCATAGATGCCTCCCCCAAACGCCGAACCGCCATTACCTCCCGCCCCGCCATTGCCCGCCGTGCTGCCCGTATATCCCGCTCCACCATTTCCCCCCGCACCGCCCACAGCCCGGTTGTTCAAGATCTGCGAACTGTGAATGAGCACCGTGCCCGCCGACGAATAGATACCGCCTCCCAAAGCATTGCGGCCATTCCCTCCCGCTTGGCCATTCGGCGACGCCGACGTTCCCGCTGTGCCTGCTGCTCCTGCCGCCCCAAGGGCACTATTGCTGGCCACTACAGCATTCGTAAACGACACCGTTCCCCCATCATTGAGCACCCCTCCGCCCCAAGCATCGGTATCTCCCGGACTTACCGCCGCCGTGCCGTTATCAACCGCCCTTCCCCCGATGATCTCAACATTGTTGAAACGCACGATCACATTAGGACCCAAGATATGAAAAACCCGGTCTTGAACGGTTTGCTGAATCGTCGCTCGAACCGGTCCCAGCCCAATGATGGTGATCGTCTTCGTACCCGCCAGAAATCCCACATTCCGAATGTCCAGATCGCCATCGATGTTATCGTTGTCCTGACCCGTGGTATTTGCCCGTGTCAGTTGATAGAGTGCCCCGATTTGCAACTGAATCGTGTCCGTCGGGTCCGAACTGGTGTTAGCTTGCTGAATCGCCCAGCGCAAGCTGTTGACCGTGCCGTCCGATGCGGAAGGATCAGCGGTGAACACCGCAGGGGCCTGTCGGGATTCCAGCCATTCCAAACGGAGCACGCTTTCGAGCGCTGGGCTGCGGCGAATGGGGCGAACCGGTTGCATCCAACGTGTGACGGACTTCAGCCAACGGGACGGGATACGTCGGGTCATGGTGCCAACTCCTCGGTGTGTCACTAACGTTGTTGAGGGGGTAGAGTTTCCCAACTGCAACCCCCTAGTCCCCGTCACATCCCAAACGAGACCAGAGGGAAAGCACAGAACTCCATTTGTGAAGTATAACCCCTGTTGATCCTGATGAAAGAGGAAATCTAGAAAAAATAGATCGGCCAATCTGACCCCTCAACTTGACTTATCCTTATCCCTGCTTTCCTCTGAATTCTCCCTATCGGAATAACACTCTGGACTGGAGGCGGTTTCCATAAAAAAATAACAGGGGTTGCACGTCCACCCCTGCCTGGCTTCTCACCGAAACTCCATCCTTCATTCCAAATCCATTCAGTAATACAATTCCAGAGCAAAGTTAATCCCTTGCAGCCACACGCTTTCGCTCTTGAAGGTCACTGCCGGGAAAGCCCCGGGATTGCTGATGCCAAAGTTGGTATCCGTCGGCACCAAAGCGGGATTGACACGCCGGTCGATGCTGCTCGTGGGGCGGATGACATTATTCCAGTAGAGGGCGGAATACCCTGCGTGCAGCCGCACATACCGGGTGGGCAGGAAGACCATGCTCACCCCCAACTCCGGGATGACGCCGAACTCCGAGCGCTTGTGCACACCGATGTTCGAGGATTGGGCCAGAATACCACCCACCTCCGCGAAGCGCCCGACGGTGGTGTCCGCCACCGATATGCCTTCAATCTTCAAAGTTTGCTGGGTGACGCCCAACGCTACCTTGTAGTAACCCTGGAACGCCAGCCAATCATACCCCGACTGCCAGCGGAAGCGCCCCCCCAAATTCACACCGTTGAACTGGTTCATCGTCTTGAAGCGATCGAAATCGGTCACCGTATCGGGAGCACTAATCGTGGCACCGGCGAAGGTAATACTGCCTCCCGTCGGTTGCAAAAAGTCGAAGATCCGCAAGTCTTCCTCCAACTGCATCCGGCGATAACCCAGCAACCAATCCACATCCAAATACGGCGTTAACTTGACATTATAACGGGCATGGGTCTCATAACCGAATAATTGCTGCCGAGCATCAATCCTTGTATATCCGACAATATCGTTGGGTGTCGAAGTCCGGTAAGACCCCTCGGAATTGGTGAGGGTATCGAAGACAGGCCGGGCGATGAACGGCGCACCGTTGGCATCGGAAGATACCGTATAGCGTGTGTGTTGCGGCCAGAAGACAAATCCGCGGAACTCTACATACAAGCGATCATTGAGATTCACACCCAACTCAGCCGTCATACCATGGAGATTGCCAAAGCGGAACTGTTCATCCCCATAGAGAATGCGGGTGCCCGGCTGCCCCAAGGCTCCCGGTCGCAAGTCCGCTACGTCTCCTTGCGTCACCAGGGGAGTGGCCAGCTTCGGCCGCGTCAGCCAGCCCATCAGATAGCCCCCCGATATCCACACCGTCTCGGTCCCGAACGAGGACGGCGGATCCATCACTGCGGAGGACAGAGTCGCAAATGGTGACGCCATCATGCCACCATAGACGCCGTTGGGTAGCATTCCTGGAGCCGGTGCTGGCGCTGTGTCTTTGGCTCCGTTGACAGCCGGTTGTCCCACGGGAGCATCCCCCGCCATCCGCAGGGGTGCTGGCTCCGGCACCGCCGCTGTCGGAGTCACGGCGCTTGGAGCGACACCGCCTATCCCGCCTCCAGGCCGTACCACTGCATACCCAGGCTGGCCCGGCTGTGCGTACACCCATCCCCCACACGCCAGCATCGCCAGCCCCCACCCCATGGCTAAGACTTTGCGCATCATCGTCCCACCTGCTGGTCCGAGTTTCCCCATAAGGACTACGCTTCCGGGCAGTCTCTACCCTCTTATCGGCACGAAATGCCTCAAAATGGAGCGATTTTAGCGAAAAATACTGCTTCAACGACTATGCCGCTCGACTCGCCTGCCCTGACTGTTCGCTAATTTCCCCTTCCTCGGCACCCTATCCACTTCCCGAACTCGACACACTCTCCGCCGCTGACCCTAAACTCTGACCTCAACTCCGAGCGTGCATTGATCCTCTCTACAATCCTGTCACTGGTTCTGGAAATAGAATCCATGACACATAGCAGATGGCTCATAACTTTTCCTCTGGAATGGGAAAAGCTATGAGCCATCGAAGAGACGATGTTGGAGAATCTAGAGAACGGATATGAACCCCGTCACATAACAGATATCACGTATTTCTTCCGATGGTGAAGTCCCAGGTGACCGTCGTCGCACTCCCCAAATAATTCCCATCCCCATCATACACCGCCCGCACCACATGACGACCCACCGGCAAACCCCGCACCAACACCAAACGCGCCACCCCACGACTGTCCAACAAACCCACACCACGCTCCACACCATCCACTATAAACCGCACCACCCCCCCAGGCACGCCACCTCCCGGCGCCAACGCCACCACCCGCGCCACCAACTCCAAACGACGACCACCCACCCCCGTCGAACGACTCAACTCCACACCCGTCCGACACCGCAACACCACCTGATCATACTCCCCAACACTCCCCAACACATTCCCATCCCCCAAATACTCCGCCTCGATCCGATGTACCCCCACCCCCAAACCACGTACCCGCAACACCGCCACCCCACTACCATCCAACACCGCACTCCCCAACACCACACCCGCCCCAACATCCCGAAACACCACCTGACCCGTCGCCACTCCCACCGACGGACTCAACGCCCGCACCACCGCACGCAACTCCACCTCCCCACCATACCGCGACGGATTCCCCACACCACTCACCTCCACCTCACTCCCCACCGCATTCACCTCATGCAACACCACACCACTCCATACACCCCCCGCAAAATCCACATCCCCCAAATACTCCGCCTCCAACTGATGTACACCCACCCCCAAACTCGTCACCGTCACCACCGCACGCGATACACCCGCCCCCACCCCCACCAACACCCCACGACCCACCTCCACCCCATCCGACACAAAACGCACCACCCCCGTCGGCGTCAACACCGGCGCCGAACCACCATCCACCACCTCCGCCGTCAACGCCAACGGCTCACCATACACCGTCGGACTCCCAGGACTCACCTGCAACACCACACTGCTCCCACGCGTCGCCGGAGGACGTACCTCCTGCTGCAACACCCCACTCACCGACCGTGCATACACCACACTCCCACTGTACCGCGCCACCACATCATGCACCCCTACACCCAAACCCGATACCGTCAACTCCGCACGCGACACCCCGTCCCGCACACGACGCAACACCCCATAACCCAACAAACTCCCATCCGCATAAAACGCCACCGTCCCCGTCGGCGTCAGTGCCCCATCCACCCCATCCCGTACCACCGCCACAAACGTCACCGGCACCCCAACATTCGACGGATTCATACTCGAACGCAACACCACCTGACTCAACCGATCCCCATTCGCCACCACCTCCACCCCCACCAATCCCGACACGCTCCCCCCATAACTCCCATCCCCCATATACTCCGCACGCACCCGATGCACACCCAACGGACCACCCACATGCGACCACAACACCGCACGACCGCTCCCATCCACCACCGCAGACCCCAACACCCGATTCCGCGTCACATCCCGAAACACCACCACCCCCGTCGGCGTCCCAGCTCCCGGAGCCACCACACCCACCTCCGCCTCCAAACGCACCGCCTGCAACGCCACCGCACGACCCGGACGAACAGACAACACCGTCTGAGTACTGGCAGGATTCACCGTCTGGAGGAATGTCCCGGAGCTTTGTGCGAACAGGCTGTCACCATTATAAATCGCAGTGATGGCGACGCTGTTACCCACGGGCAGATCGAAAGGTGCTGTGGTGAACGTTGCCACGCCGCCACTCAGAGTGGCCGTACCCAGAATGGTGCTGCCGAGACGGAAGGTCACCGTACCCGTGGGAACGCCGCTTCCCACTGTCGGCGCGACCGTGGCCCGCAAGGTGACAGGTTGGCCATAGACGCTGGGGTTGGTCAACGAAGTCAGTGTCGTGGTGGTGCCGGTAAGCACCGTGTGGCTGGCTGAAGCGCTGGTGCCATTGAAGTTGCTATCGCCCGCATACGTCACACTGACGGTGCCCGTGCCGAAGGGCAGACTGTTGGCCGGGGCCGTGATACTCGCCTGGCTGACGCCGTTGACAATGGTAATGGCAGCACTGCCCAACGGATTGCCATTGTAGAAGAAGTCAACCGTGCCTGTGGGATTGCCGCCGCCGGGGGACACCGGCTGGATCGTCGCGGTGAATGTCACCGGTTGATCGATCCCCGAAGGATTGAAGGAGGCGGTGATAACAGCACTTGTGCTGGCTTTGTTGACATCCTGGCTGAGGCTGCCGGAGCTGGACGAGTAATTGGTGGATCCAAGGTAGTTGGCGGTAATGGTCAGACCGGTGCCCACAGGGAGTTGGCCCACGGTGGTCGTGTAACTGGCTGCGCCGCTGGCATCGAGCGTGGCGCTCCCCAGCAAAGTGGGACCAAGATAGAACTCCACCGTTCCGGTCGGGACTCCCGCGCCCGGTGACACCGGGGCGACAATAGCCGTGAAGGTCACCGCTTGGCCATAGACCGCCGGATTGGCCGAGCTGGACAAGGTGGTGGTCGTCGCCGCGGGATTGACCGTGTGTGTGATGGTATTGGTGCTGGAGTTGAACTGCGGACTGCCAGTGTACTGGGCCGTAATGGTCAGGTTGCCCACCGGCAGTTGGAAGGCCGTCGTCGTGAAGGTAGCTACGCCTCCTACCAAATTGGCGGTACCGAGCACAGTGCTGCCGAGGAGGAACGTCACTGAACCCGTCGGAGTCCCTGCGCCGGGAGAGACCGGCGAGACTGTCGCTGTGAAGGTAACCGGCTGGCCATAGACGGATGAACCCGGCGACTGAGTCAGATTGATCGCGGTATTGGCCTTGTTGACCTGCTGGGTCAAGCTGGCGGTGCTGGAATTGTAGTTGCTATCGCCCTGATACTCCGCGGTGATGGTCAGCCCCGTGCTGACAGGCAGTTGACCCAGCGTCGTGGTGTAGGTAGCCACACCACTGGCGTTGAGAGTGCCTGTACCCAGGATCAGCGAACCGCGGCGGAACAACACGGTGCCGGTTGGCGTTGCTCCCCCGGTGATGCCGGTCACTGTGGCAGTGAAGGTCACGGGTTGGCCGTACACCGACGGATTGACGGAGGACATGATCGTCGTGGTGCTATTGGCCTTGGTGATGTCGTAGTTGAGCGTGTTGGAGGTGCTGGAGAGGTAATAGGCCGGCGAGCCATCGCCGTTGTACACGGCTGTGAAGGTTTGCGGGCCGGCGGCGGGCGGCGGTGAGAGCGTCCCAGTGTTGAGGGTGGCCACACCGCTGCTGTCCAGCGCCACGGTCGCCAAGAGCGTGCTCCCTTGGTAGAAGCTCACCGTGCCCTGTGGCGGATGGACGGTGCCGCTGATGCGCGGATTGATCACACTGACCACAGTGGCAGTCAGAGTGAAGCCCTGGCCATACGACGGCGGCGAGGAGGGGCCGGTGAGCGTCGTGGTCGTCGGTGCCGCGGTGATATCCACATCCAGAGTCGCACTGGCGGGATTGAACACCTGTTGATTGCTGCTATTCTGGCCGTTGTAGTTGACCGAGAAGTTGTGCGTACCCAGGTCGAGCGGCCCCCACTGTGTGGGATCAAACGCCGCCTGGCCGCTGGAGTCGATCGTCACAGTTTGCGTCTGAACATTCCCATTGGGATCGGTATAGGTGAAGATCACCGAGCCGCTCGGCAGGGGCGCCAATGGTTCAGGGGTGAGGGTGGCGATCACCGTAAATGGCTGGCCGTACACCGGCGAGGTGACTGAAGTCGTCAACTGGATGCTGACATTGGCCAGCTCGCGCGTCAGAACCACCTGGTTGTTGAAGTAATTGGCAACGAATTTGACCCCGCCGATGTAGACAATCGTGGCGCCATTGGCCCCGGTGAGAGTCGGTGTCGTGCTGGGACCGGCGAATTGACCACTGACTGTGCCGCCAGTCGTCTGGATGATGGTAAAGGCATCGCCAACGTTGATGGAATTGGCCGCGGTACCAGTCAGGGTCGCCGAACCCAGATCAATGTTGCCCGTGACGTTGAGCTGATCATGGTTTGCAGGGGACACCAAATCGACCGAGAAGATCGTTTGAGGATTCCAGGCGGTATTCCCCGCACTGAGGGTGCCCACGGTGCTGCCGGAGACGGTGTCGCCCGGTCGGACAGCTCCGCCGCTGCTGGTGACGGTTAGGGCGCCGACGGTGCCCGTCCCTTGCAACGTGCCGCCGTTGATCTGAACGGTGCCGAGCGTGCCGAGAACCTCCACGGTTCCGGCGTCGATGATGGTGCGAGACTGATTGTTGGCGGGTGTGCCGGAGGGGAATTGCAAGGTGCCGCCGCCGACTTTGCGCAGTTCGCCGCTGCCGCTTTGCACGCCGCCGCTGAGAGTCAACAGGCTGCCACTGGCCACATCGATCGTCGAATCGCTCGCCAGGAAGACGGGGCCGTTCCAGGTGTTGTCCCCGGCGAGGTTCCGCAAAGAGCCGGCATTACCCACCACGCTACCATGGAGGGTCAAATGCTTGTTGGCAATTGTCAGGTTGCCGCTGGAGCCATCGAGTTCCAGGGTCGCTCCATCCCAAACTCGGACATTGACGCCGCCGCGCGCCACGAAGGTCGCCATCGCTTCGGCACCGTTGCGGCCAAAGGCGGTCAGCGGCAAATTGGTATTGGCCAATCCGCCGCCAAAGGTGATCGTGTAGGCATAAGCATACCCTTGTTCGCCGCCGATCAAGCCGCGCGAGCCGTTCTGGGTATAGGTGGCGATCTCTTGGCGGGTCACCGTGACCGAACCGCTCAACCCCGCCGCTGCAATCATGCTGGCAATCGCGATTTGGATGTCGAAAGCATTCGGGGCATCATTGGGCTGCCAATTGACGTTCGTCTGCTGGCCGGCAAAGTTGAGGACGATCTGGCCTTCGCGAGCCTCGCTGACGATGACGAGCCGTTGCACCGTCGTCGTGGTCGTACGGTTTCCTAGAGCGCTGCTGTGGGCGGCGCGCAGCGTCCCGGCATAGATCTCCGTCGCTCCGAGGTAGGTGTTGGCACCGGACAGCGTCAGGCGGCCTGGACCGATCTTCTCCAGACCCATTGGAATCGTTACCGACAGCTCACGGATCACACCGCTGAGCGTCAGGGTATCCTGGGGCCGATCGACAGCCACCGACACCACACCCGGCGGCACCGCAATCGGAGCAAAACCGGACAATTCCTGCAAGGTGATATTACCGCTCCAGGTGTTGTTGCCGCTGATGTTGCGGATGGCTCCGGTGCCGAAGATGCCCGTGCCGGAGATGCTCAGATCGGCCCCCACGTTGATCGGCGAGCCGTTGGTGTCCGCCAACTGGATTTGAGCGCCGTTGAGTACAGTCACGGTGTTGCTGCTGCTCAAGGCATTGGAATCTCCGATGCGGAGTGCGCCTTGATACACGTTGACTGGCCCGCCGAGGGAATTGCTCCCTGCCAGAACCAGAGTGCCGAGCAGTTCCTTGTTGAGGGTGAACGACCCGCCGTTGATCGAGCCGCTGCCGGGCAGAAGCGGCGACTGGCCAATCGTCAGGGACGAACCGCTGTCCACACCGATGGTGGCATCGGTCGCCAGGGTCAAGGTGCCGGTATAGGTGTTGTCACCGGCGATGTTGCGCAACGCCCCGGTGAAGTGGCCGTCATAGCCTTGGCCGTGGCCGTTGAGCGTAATGGGTTCCGGTCCCAGATTGGAGCGCAATTGCAGGACGGCGCCGTTGTCCACCGTGGTGCCATTGGTCGTGCGGCCCAAAGCCTGATCGTTATCGACAATCAAGGCACCCTGCACCACGCGTGTCGCACCGCCGTAGATGTTGGTCCCGGAGAGGACCACATCGCCGCCGCCGATCTTACGCAGAGTCGGGCTGTTGGTGGGTGTCAGATCGCTGATCGGGCCATTGAAGTTGATCGAGGCATTGGTGCGCGGGTTGGGCAGATTCGGAATGCCATAGGCGCCCACGGTCACCTGATTGGCCGGGGAAGTGTCGTTGAGGATGACCGGCCCGGCCCAGACCGTCCGGCCGCTCAAGCCGACGACCGAAGCAGCCAAGGGTGCGGCGGCAGTCCAGTTGGTATCCAGGAACATCTGATAGACGCTCCGGCCATAGGTGCCGGCCAGCAGGGTGTTGGTCGTCAGGTTCAGCTCCAGGTCCCGGACCTGAACATTCGGCATGCCGATGCCAAAGCGCTGCCAGCGATTCCCACTGGTAGGACCGCCCCGCAGCACGAAGACGCCGATGTCCGTGCCGACATACACATTGTTGTTGCGCGGATCCACCACCACCTTCCACACGGGCACTGCGGGCAGACCGTTGGCTGTGCCGATCTCATCCCAGTTCTGCCCCGCATCGGTCGAATACCACACCTGGTTCTGACCCAGGAAGCTCCGCACGACATAAACTTCATCCCGATTGCGCGGATTGACGGCGATGTCCACGATTCCGCCGCCGCTCACATCGCCGGTCCGATTCGCCCAGGTTAACCCGCCGTTCTTGGTCAGATAGATGTCGGTACCATCCGTGACGTAGATTGTGTCGGGATCGTAGCTGTTCGACCCTTTATCGGCCACATCGGTGAAGTCAGGGTCCAGGACATAAGCACCCTGCGTTTGGGCAATGGCAATGGCCCGGACCACTCCACCCCGCAACGTGGTCCAAGTAACCCCTTGGTTAAGCGAAACCCGCAACTGACTCCCGCCGACGAGAATGCGCGAAGGGTTGATGGGATCGAGCACCAAGGGCGTATCAATGCTGCCTGTGCTCGAAAGGAGGGAAGTCCAGTTCTGGCCGCCATCCGTGCTCCGATACACGGCATCGGTGGCCCCCA
This sequence comes from Thermogemmata fonticola, assembly GCF_013694095.1. Taxonomy (NCBI): domain Bacteria; kingdom Pseudomonadati; phylum Planctomycetota; class Planctomycetia; order Gemmatales; family Gemmataceae; genus Thermogemmata; species Thermogemmata fonticola. The sequence continues at coordinate 193,854 of NZ_JACEFB010000008.1, forward strand.
CCGATTTGATGATGGCATAGACGTTGTTCGGATTGATCGGATCGACCGCCACACGTCCGGCGCTGGAGCCGAAGACCCGCGGCCAGGTCTGACTGTTGTTGAACTGGGCGACGCCGTTGGACAAGGCTCCGGCATAACCCTGGGACACATCAGTCGGATGGCCCGCCACGCCCAGCACTTGGGCACCGGCCACATTCCCGTTCAGGTTCGTCCAGTTGCTGCCATCCCACCGCCACACGCCGCCATCCGTGCTCACGATAATACGGCCCGCGCTATCACGGGCGATATGGTGCGCCCCAGCATGGGGACCTACGCCATCGGCACCCACGGAGATGTTCGTCCAGGTCCCCCCGCCGTTGGTGGTCATCCAGAGGGTTTGATTCCCCTGGGCATCGATACCTTGGCCGCCAATAAAGGCCGTGTTCGCATCCACCACCAACAAGGCGTTGGAGAAGAAGCCGAGGTTGAACATGTAATTCGGCAGGTTCCCGGTCACGTTCGTCCAGTCCCGCCCGCCATTGGTCGTCCGATACACCGCGCGCAGGGAACCATTCGGATTCGCCACCGCAGCGTACAGGACGATCTGATTGAACCGCCCACTGCCATTGGTGCTGAACAAATTGTTATTGACCGCGGCGCTGATCTTGATCGTGCCGTTGACGGGAGAGGGGGAGGGGGGGTTCCAATTGTTCGTCGAGGTACTCCACTGCTGGAACGTCCCGCGCGGGAAGCCGGTGGTGCGCCCTTGATCCGGCTGGTCATTGCTGCCACCTCCGGGCATGTACGGCTGGGGCGGTGAGGCACTTGAGTTGAAATCGTTGAAAGGCGAGCCGCCTGGATCCCCTACAAACCAGCGGGGTTGATCGGACATGGGGTTCTGGGTCCAGAACACGGCGTTGTTCACATCGCCGCGAGGAGTGCCAAGAGCGGCATAAAGGATGGGAACCTGTGGGCTGCCGCCCCCATTGCTGGGATCCGCATAAACCAGGGCGATGTCGGACCAGACGACATTCGTTTGCGGGAACATCATCCGGTAGTCGTCATCGGGACCGGGTGTGTTCGGAATCTTGGACTGGCCACTCTTGCCGTCAGCAATGCGATAGGCGCCATCCGTCGGAGGAACGGACTGCGGCGTTTCCTTGCTCGACCGCCAGGTGGAGCGTACGTTGGTCAGTAGGAACCAACTCCCCCCGCTGTAACGCCACACTCCCGCGTTCTCAGGCGTGCCGTTGACCGCCACGGCGACATACAGCACGGGATTGTCAACATCCCCCTGATTCGGATCGATGATGATCTTGGTGATCCCCTTGCCGTAGAAGAGCGGGTCCGTATTCGGAAAAACTTGCCAAGTCGCACCGCCATCTGTGGAGCGATAGATGCCGGTACCGTAGAAGGAATCCGGCGAATTATTCGCTTCACCGGTGCCGACGTAGATGTAGTTTGGATTGCGCGGGTCCAGAACAATATGCCCGATGAACATGGCGAAGCGGGGATCGCGCCCCTCTTGCACCGTGGTGACAGTTCCGGCGCTCGCCGTGAGTTGAGGAACGTCGTAGCCAGCAAGTGTACCACCGAAGGTGATGCGGAAGATGACGTTGCCCCCCTGGGTGCGGCGGGTGACCGTCACATTGCCTCCTTGGTCCGCAATTGAAGGCAGGGCGTTGAGGGCGGCTTGGACCTGAGCGGCCGTCGAACTTCCCGAAAGGGTTGGCGTAGTATCGGCTCCGAAAGTCAGCGTGAAGTTTTGGCTGCTCCCCACCGTGACTTCCTGGATTTCCGGGATGGCGTCGAAAATTTGCCGCCAGGTGCGTCCGCCATCGATGGTCTTCCACACGCCGCCGCCGGCTAAGGCCATGTAGATGATGTTGGAATCCCGCGGATCGACGGCGGTGGCGGTAACGCGGCCAATGACGTTGGAGTTACCTGGTGTGGGGCCATTGGTCACCGGAGCCGGGCCGATTTGGAACCATTGCACCGGCAGGTTGGGGACGACACTGGTGCCGCTCCCGTTGACCAAGAGGGGTTCGCCCGCTACGGTGAAGGACCCGGCCAGTTGCAGGGACGCCCCTTGGGCAATGACCGTTCCGCCGCCGCCGCGCCGGGTCTCGCTGATGCTGATGCTGCCGGGACCGGTGGTCACCGCTCCGCTCATGAGCGGCTGGTCGAAACCGCTGAGGCTGCCTCCGAGACTGACGCGGAAGACCCCCGGCGTCAGGGGAGCGACCGTGACCTGGCCGCCGACGGTGGGAGCACCGCCAATCGTGCTCAACGCATTCAAGGCCGCTTGGATCGCCGCCGCATCCGTCGGACCGTCCCCGCTATACAGGATCGGGCTGGTCGTTTGACCGTTGAATGTCAGGGTGAATTGGGTCGTCCCTGCGGTGGCCCCGGTGAGGGTGATGGTTTGCAGTTCCGGGTGTCCCGGCGTTCCGAGGGCGGAACCGCTGCCAATCGTCAGCACCCCTTGATTGATAGAGGTGGTGCCCCCGTAACTGTTGCTTCCCAGCAGATTGAGTACGCCGCCGCCGGTCAGCGTGATTCCGGCATCCGCATTGGGCTGTTCGCTGATGTCTCCTTGGATGGTCAGCCGGGCATTGGGTTCGACCTTGATCGTGACATCGGAGGCCAGCGTGACCGGGCCGCGCCACAGGTGATCCGCCGCTGTCAGCGGAACAGGGCCGAGCGGATCGGTCGCGGGAGACGTGCCCGTCAGAATGGTCAGCGTGGCGGCATTGAAGGTCGGATTGCCGGACCCGTGCAAGACCAAGTTCTTGCCCCAGATTCCCAAACCGTTGAGGACGCCGCCGTTCTGCTCGGTTAGCGAGTTGGCGATTTCCAGAGCCGCGCCGCTTTGCACGGTGACGGTGCCTGTTCCGGGAGCGCCCAAAGCCGTGTCATTCTGCACGAGCAGAACCCCTTCCGCAACCGTCACATCCCCGCGATAGGTGCCGGGCGACTGAATCACCAGGCGCTGCGAACCGAGCTTGAGGAGGCTGCCGATCGTGTTGCCGTTGTCCCACGTGTAGCCGGTCAGCCGCAACTGGGATTGCGGATTCGCCGGGGGTGGCAATTGCTCGACACCGATCCCCGCCGTGCCGTTGAGTCGGATAATCCCGCTCAGCGTGTTGACCCCCGTCAGGTTCAATACCGCGCCGTTTTGATCCAGCTTGTCATACGGATGGCTGATCCCGGAACCCGAAATGATGTAGTTGTGGTTCTCCGTCATGCCGCTGGCACCGCCCCGGATGTGCAGGGCCGCCCCGGAGGAAATCACCACATTTGGGCGCTGGGTGATCGGCAGAGTCGAACTAAACTGGCCGAGAGAGTTGGAGTTTTGGATCGTGATCCAACCGTCCTGGATGTTCGTATCCCCGGAATAGCTGTTGCCCGTGGGCAGAATCAAATGGCCGGGACGGAGCTTGGTCAGCGAGCTGCCGCTAATGTTCCCCGTTACTGTCAGGCTGTAGTCATAGGTGAAGTAATCCGGTCCTGCGGTCGGATGTCCGGGGCGATTGTCCGTTTCCACCCCGATGGAGCCGCCGCCGGTGCCGATACCTCCCGTCCAGCGGTTGATCCCCGTGATGCTGCGCAAGGCCCCCGTGTTGTTCAGGCCATTGCCGGTTATCGACAAGTCATTGGCCACCTGGAGGCCGTAGATGGGGCTGATGGTCACGCTAACGCCGCCGCTCGCCGAGGCCGTGATCAGCGGCTGATTGCTGCCACCCAGCGCACCGTTGAAATTGACGCGGAAGATGGAACCGACCTGCGTGACAGTCACCGAACCGCCGCCCGCCGTGATGGTGGACAAGCTGTTGAGGGCATTCTGAATGTCTGTGGCTGTGGCATTGTAGGCCAGCGGCGCGGTCGTCTGCCCCTTGAAGCTCAGGGTGAAGGTGCCAGAACTGCCGCTGATCGCAATTTCCTGCCCTTGCTGCAAGCCGGGAGCGCGTGAACCCACGACCGAGTCGAAGCCGAGATTGCGGTTGTTGTTCCGCAGGGGGGTGCCATCGATGCCGCTGTCCACTTCCATTTCCAGGGTCGCACCGCCAGCCACCCCGACGGAGCCGGTACCGAGGGCCTTGGAATCGCGGATGTTCAGCGCTCCTGCCAGCACCGTCGTGCCGCCGGTGTAAGTGTTGGCATTGTTTAGGATCACCCGGCCCGGACGCACCTTCTGGAGATTGGGCTGGCGATTCGGATCCGACAGCACGCCGGAAAGGATCAGACTCGACCCTGACTCCGCGCCAATACTGACCGCTCCACTGGCCGGCGACGGACTCCCCAATGTGATGTTGCCGCTCCAGATATTCTGGCCGGCGAGATTGCTCAGAGCACCAATCCCTCCATTCCCTCCATAGCCCGGACCGTTGAGCGTGAGCAACTGATTGTAAACCTGGAAGCCGATGTACGGATTGTTGGTGGGATGGAAGGGCTGATTGGGGTTGAGCAGAATCCCGTTGGGGTCATTGGCTCCGAGAGTACCAGTGAATTCGAGTTGCAAAGTACCAGCGGCACCGGTGATCGAGTTATAGTTGACAATGACACCGGCCTGAGGCGTGTTGTGTTGCGGCGTCCCGAACGTGGCCCCCGCTCCCAAAGACAACGGATCGCGAATCCGCAGGATGCCGTTGTTGATGATGGTTTGTCCCCGGTAGGTATTCCCGCCCACGCGAGAGAAAATGAGCGTGGCTTCCCCTTCCTTGGTCAGGTTGCGACCCGAACCGGTATCCGAGATCAAACCTGTGATGTTCAAAGAAGTGCCTGCCGCTCCGCCGAAGGTGCTGTCGCTGTCCAGGATGATTGGCCCAGCCCAGGTGTTATTGCCAGCAAGGTTGTAGAGCGCGCCGGTCCCCGTCGGGCCGTTGCCGTTGAGACGCAAGCGGGCCGGTATTGCTTGCGCTACGCTCTTGACCTGAAGCTGAGCACCCACATTGACCGTGGTTTCTCCCGCCGTAGGAGCACCAGAAATGACCGTCCCGGTTCCCAAAGCATAGTGATGGGAAACCACTACGATCCCACCGTTATTCGCCAGCACAAATGCCCCGGTATAAGCACTATTATCCCCGCTCAATTCCAGAACGCCGGCTCCGGCCTTGGTCAGCGTTTGCTGGGCGGCCAACGTCGCATTGCTATGCCCGCTCAACTGACCAGAAAGCACCAGGGTCGAACCGCTGTTGACCGTGATCGTTTGTTGGAGCGTCGAAGTAGGCGGAGTCAACCGCAGGTTCGAGGAGATCGTGATCGTCCCCAGGTTGACACCCACCGTAATGGGACCGCTGAGGGTGATCGTCGGAGTGGAGGTCTGGGCGCTGATGGTGTAGCCGCTCGCCGCAATGGTGATCGAATTGAAGGTCGGCGAACCGGTCAGGTTGTACACCGGAGCGCGATTGCTCGTCGGAGCCAGACCACTGAAGACGATGTCATCCCCCGCTTGGGGTGCTCGCCCCAGGTCCCAGTTCTGCGGCGTGCTCCATAGGCTGTTCGAGCCAGCACCCGTCCAGACAATCGTCGCCGGCGTCACGCGGTCCTCCAACCGCTCCACGTGGAGCCGCCGCTGCAACGACTCCGGACGAGACGGACCGCTCCGCCGCTGCCGGAATAACCGTGCGACCCAGTTCAACCTTCGCTTGTTGTGACTCATGGCGCTTCACCCACTATGATACCGGGAATCGTTTTCTGTAGTATGACTATTACGTTAATCTAAACTATGATTCATCCTGCTATGTTATTAACCCCACTCCCTCATCAGGGTTTCGCTATTGTACTCCCTTCATCTCCAGGGTAAGAGATTAAAAGTTTGTGAAAGCTCTGGACGGCAGACCGGATTATGACTCCCTGTCGGCATATACACACTTTGCTATTGTGTGATGGAATCATTTATGGTGATTCTATATTAGGAATTCCGTGAGATTCGACAAGCCATCACGTATTTCGGCCGATGGTGAAGTCCCAGGTGACCGTCGTCGCACTCCCCAAATAATTCCCGTCCCCATCATACACCGCCCGCACCACATGACGACCCACTGACAATCCCCGCACCAACACCAACCGCGCTACCCCACGACCATCCAACACCCCCACTCCCCGCTCCACACCATCCACAATAAACCGCACCACACCACCCGGCACACCACCGCCCGGCGCCAACGCCACCACCCGCGCCACCAACTCCAACCGACGACCCCCCACACCCGTCGAACGACTCAACTCCACACCCGTCCGACACCGCAACACCACCTGATCATACTCCCCAACACTCCCCAACACATTCCCATCCCCCAAATACTCCGCCTCGATCCGATGTACCCCCACCCCCAAACCACGTACCCGCAACACCGCCACCCCACTACCATCCAACACCGCACTCCCCAACACCACACCCGCCCCAACATCCCGAAACACCACCTGACCCGTCGCCACTCCCACCGACGGACTCAACGCCCGCACCACCGCACGCAACTCCACCTCCCCACCATACCGCGACGGATTCCCCACACCACTCACCTCCACCTCACTCCCCACCGCATTCACCTCATGCAACACCACACCACTCCATACACCCCCCGCAAAATCCACATCCCCCAAATACTCCGCCTCCAACTGATGTACACCCACCCCCAAACTCGTCACCGTCACCACCGCACGCGATACACCCGCCCCCACCCCCACCAACACCCCACGACCCACCTCCACCCCATCCGACACAAAACGCACCACCCCCGTCGGCGTCAACACCGGCGCCGAACCACCATCCACCACCTCCGCCGTCAACGCCAACGGCTCACCATACACCGTCGGACTCCCAGGACTCACCTGCAACACCACACTGCTCCCACGCGTCGCCGGAGGACGTACCTCCTGCTGCAACACCCCACTCACCGACCGTGCATACACCACACTCCCACTGTACCGCGCCACCACATCATGCACCCCTACACCCAAACCCGATACCGTCAACTCCGCACGCGACACCCCGTCCCGCACACGACGCAACACCCCATAACCCAACAAACTCCCATCCGCATAAAACGCCACCGTCCCCGTCGGCGTCAGTGCCCCATCCACCCCATCCCGTACCACCGCCACAAACGTCACCGGCACCCCAACATTCGACGGATTCATACTCGAACGCAACACCACCTGACTCAACCGATCCCCATTCGCCACCACCTCCACCCCCACCAATCCCGACACGCTCCCCCCATAACTCCCATCCCCCATATACTCCGCACGCACCCGATGCACACCCAACGGACCCCCCACATGCGACCACAACACCGCACGACCGCTCCCATCCACCACCGCAGACCCCAACACCCGATTCCGCGTCACATCCCGAAACACCACCACCCCCGTCGGCGTCCCAGCTCCCGGAGCCACCACACCCACCTCCGCCTCCAAACGCACCGCCTGCAACGCCACCGCACGACCCGGACGAACAGACAACACCGTCCGCGTGCTGGCAATGTTGACCGTTTGCGTCACGCTGGCACTGCTGGGATCATAGGTGCCATCGCCGGCATAATCCGCCGTGATGACATTCGTTCCGACAGGGAGTTGCCCCACGGTCGTCGTGAAGGTTGCCACACCGCCGCTGAGGGTCGCTGTCCCTAGTACCGTAGCACCCAAGCGGAAGGTGACCGTCCCGGTCGGTGTCGCTCCGCCGACAATACCGGGGGTGACGGTAGCCGTGAATGTCACCGGCTGGCCATAAACGCTCGGATTCGGTGAAGATGTCAGTTGGGTTGTGCTCGAGGCGCTGTTGACGGTGTGCGTCGTGGTCCCGCTGCTGGGAGCGAACGTCCCATCCCCTTGATAATCCGCTGTCAGTGTCAGCGTACCGCCCGGAAGCTGGAAGGCGGTGGTGGTGTAGGTGGCGACGCCGCTGGCGTTAAGCGTCCCTGTCCCCAAAACGGTGGAACCCAAGCGGAAGACGACGGTGCCCGTCGGCGTGCCGCTGGTCGTGGATGTCACCGTGGCGGTCAGCGTCACAGATTGACCATAGTTGGAAGGATTGGGATTCGAGATCAATGTCGTCGTTGTTCCAGTCTCACCTACATTTTGTGTGAATGTCCCACTGCTGCCTAGATAATTAACTGGGAAGCCATCTCCGTTATAGACGGCTACTATGTTATGGGTGCCTACACTCAATGTGGACACCGTGAAGGTGGCCGTGGCACTGACGCCCGCACTAGGAGTCAGGTTCGCTGTACCAAGGAGGGTCGATCCGTCATAGAAACTGACCGTTCCTTCCGGAGGCTGAGTGTTTTGCACCGGTGAACTGACAGCAGTCGTCACTGTGGCCGTGAATGTAATCGCCACTCCAAAGGCAGCTCCACTCGGATGTGAACTGGTTACTGTGGTATTTGTGGGAGCCGCATTGACAGTCACATTGATTGGCCCAGCACTGACCGGTGAGAAAGCCGATTGGCCATTGCTATTGATACCATTGTAACTGGCACTGATGCTGTAGGTGCCCACTTCCAGGGGGCCACCGAAGCCATTGGGCCAATTGGCTGCCGGGTCAAACGTCGCCGTCTTCGTGGCCGGATTGATGGGAATCGTAAAGGTGAAGGTGGTGTTGTTCGGATCGATCACGGTGAAGACGACATTGCCGCTGACATCCAGACTCGGATTTTCCGGTGTGAAGCTGGCAATGATGACACCCGGCCGTCCATAGACGGGATTGGACTCGCTCGCCGCCAGGCTCATGGACACACTGGCCAAGTCCCGCTTGAGGACCACGCGATCGGAGAAATAATTGGCGACGAACTTCTGCCCGCCGACATAGGCGATGGTCGCCGAGGTAGCCCCGGAAATCGTGGGGGAAGTCGAGGCGCCGGCAAATTGGCCGATGACGCTGCCCGTGGTCTGCACAATCGTGAATTCATCGGCAAGGGTCACGTTGGCATCCACAATCCCTGCCAAAGCCGCGCCGTTGAGATTGATGTTGCCGGTGAGTTGGAGCCGGTCGTTGGTGGGCGAGCCGGGATTGGAGAGGTGAACGAAGAAGGTATTGGAGGAGTGAAGCGTGGCGCCGCTACTGGTAAGCGTACCGATCTGCTCGGCTGGGAAGGTGGCACCGGGACTGACCACACTGCCTGGAGCCGGGGTATCAGAGGTGATGGTGCCGACAGTGCCCGTCCCGCTGACAGTACCACCAGCGAGCCGCACGTTGCCGATGGTGCCATCGACCTGAACGGTACCGCCTTCGATGCGGGTGAGCGCTTGGGTGTTGGCCGGGGTGCCCGTCGGGAAAATCAGGGTGCCGGGATCGACCTTGGTCAGGGTCAAACCAGCAGCATTGACGCCACCGTTGAGTGTCAAGGCGGTGGCACTTTCGGCCCCGATAGCGGCCTGCGAGAGCAAGCGCACCGGGCCGTTCCAGGTATTGGCTCCCGCAAGGTTCCGCAGGGCGCCATGACCGCCCACACCAGTCCCGCCGACGAGGGTCAGATGATGGCCGGTGATGGTCATCCCGGCGCTGTTCTGCAATTCCAGCATCGCACCGTTGGCCACGCGGACATCGACGCCTCCCGTGGCGACCACACTGGCCGCTGCTGTCGTGCCATTCTGCCCTAAAGCAGCCAGGGGCAACGTGGTATTGGCGAGGGTGCCGCCGAACACCACGGTGTACAGATAGGCCGTTCCACTCGGCCCCGGCCCGCTGGCGGTGGTCGTCGGAATATCTATGCGGCTGACAGAGGCGATATTCCCGCTGCCGATGGTGCTCAAACCTTCCAAGGCGGTTTGCACATCCCCAGCGGCGGCCCCGAAGGGTATGGGACTGGTGGTTTGGCCGTTGAAGGTCAGGGTGAACGACCCGGTCTGGCCAGGGCTGACCGTCACGATCCGCTGCACGGAAGCCAAACCGCTCCGGTTGCCCAGAGCATTCGCATGCTGAATGTTGAGCACGCCGTGCTGAACTTCCGTCGCCCCGGAATAACTGTTGGCGTTGCGCAAGGACAGCGTGCCCGCTCCGATCTTGGTCAACCCTGTCGGTGCGACTTCGCTGATGGGGCCTTGTAAGGTCAAAGTGTCGCCAGCGTTGGGCACGTTGATCACAATGGCGCCGGCGGGAGTGGTGGGCGGAGAGAAGCCAGGCCGAGCGTCGAAGGTGATGGGGCCGTTCCAGGCGTTATTCCCCGCAACGTTGAGCAGAGCACCCGTTCCAAAGATGCCCGTACCGGAGAGGCTCAGCGGATTGGGAACCTGCACCGGGACCCCCGCGTTCGGCCCGCTGTCCGGAGTGCGGAGCTGGACCTGGGCGCCGTCATACACGGCCACAGTCCCGCCAAGACCGGCCGCCCCGGAATGCTCCAGGCGCAGAGCACCTTGATGAACCGTGAGATTTCCGCTGAACGTCGAAGAATTGTTACTGCTCAGAGTCAAAGTCCCGGTCAATTCCTTAATGACTCCGGTACCTCCTTGAATCGTCCCGGTTCCGTTCAAGCCGGTTTTGCTGCCGATGATCAGTCCCGTGCCGGAGTCCACACCGATCGTGACCGTACCCACCACGGTGAGCGGTCCGGTGTAGGTGTTGGTCCCGCTGATGTTGCGCAGGGCGCCGGTATTGTGGCCGTTGAACCCGCCCGGTATGCCGTGGCCGTTGAGTTGGACCGGTTCCTCCTCCAGATCGGATTTCAGTTGCAAGGCTGCGCCGCTGCGCACGATCGTGTCGACGGAAGAACTGCCCAAAGCATCCTGATTGTTGACCGTCAGGGTTCCTTGCTGGACATCGGTCAATCCGCCGTAGGTATTGGCACCGCTGAGGACCAGATCGCCGCTGCCCTGCTTGGTAAGTGTATGGTTCGCCCCGAAGCTGTGATCGCTGACAATGCCCACGATGTCCAAGCGCGGCTGGACCGAGCCACGACCGACCGGTGTCGGGCCGCCGACAGAAATCGTGGTATGTCCGCTCAGGCGTACCGGGCCAGTCCAGGCTGAACTGCCGCTGAGCACCCGCAAGGCACCCGCATCGCCGGCGTTCTCGTCCAGCGTGATCTGCATGACCCCTCGGCCATAAGTGGCTGCGGTCAGCGTGTTGAGATTTTGGTTCACATCCAGGTCCACGACCTGAACCTGGGGCATGCCCTCGCCGAAACGCTGCCAGGTGGAAGAACCAGCCCGGAGGCGCCACACGCCGTTGTCCGTACCCAAGTAGCGCGACCCATCCCGTGGATCGATGACCAAACGCCAGAAGGGGATATTCGGCAGGTTCGCCGTGATGTCCGTCCAGTTCTGTCCTGCGTCGGTGCTCACAAACACCCGGTTGCCATTGCTCCCGACATTCCCTTGGGTCACCACGTAGACAGTGTCCCGACTGCGGGGATCGACGGCGATGCTGATGATGGAGCCAAACGCTAAGGGCAAGCCAGCCGTGCGATTGACCCACGTGAGGCCGTGATTCTTGGTCACATAAAGGCTGAAAGGACCGGCCACGTAAATCGTATCGGGATCGTATACATCCGCCCCGCGATCCATCACAAGCGGGAAGGCCGGATCAAACGCGTAGTCCCCTTGATACTGGGCAATCGCCACATCGCGGATGTTGCTGATCGGCGCGTTCAGATCCGTGAGGCTGCTTCCCCCATCCAGGGATTCGAAGACACTCCCACCGCTAAAGACAATCCGATTCGGGGCCAGAGGATCGAGCACAAATTGATTCGCAAAGGGAGTCGAAGATAGGAGCGTCCAGTTCTGGCCGCCGTCCGTCGATTTGAACAACCGACCATTGCGGACCTGGTAGGCGATGTTCGGATTGATCGGATCGAAGCGAATGCGGCCGACATCGCCGGAGCTAACACTTGTCCAGACCTGGCTGCCCGTGTACAAGGCCGTCCCGTTCTGATGGGTACCTGCCAGG